>DASQIV010000494.1:0-3017 GCA_035631415.1 Pseudoneobacillus sp.
AAATGGAGATAATTGATATCAATATTTATGGATATGGAAAAATGGAAAATGTGAAGATTAATGATTTACATAATTTTCAAGTTTTTTATGGACTAAATGAAGCTGGGAAATCTACCATTATGTCCTTTATCCATAGTATTCTATTTGGATTCCCGACAAAACAGCAAAATGAACTACGATATGAACCGAAAAATCATACAAAGTATGGCGGACAGCTAATCGTCGTTCATCCAACTGCAGGAAAGGTGATTATAGAGAGAGTAAAAGGAAAAGCTACAGGCGATGTGATGGTTAAATTTGAGGATGGAACCATCGGTGGAGAAGAACAATTAGCTCAACTAATGAAAAATATGGATAAATCCATGTACCAAAACATTTTTTCATTTAATTTAAATGGTCTCCAAAACATTCATCAAGTTAAGGGAGAGGACATAGGTAAATTTTTATTCTCAGCAGGTGCAGTTGGAACGGATAAACTTGTCAAAGTCGAAAACGAATTAAAAAAAGAATTGGAAATGCGTTTTAAACCTGGAGGAAAAAAACCTATTTTAAATGAACAGATAAAAGAACTACATGATTTGTATGGAAAGGTGAAAGAATCCCAAAAAAAGAATGAAGAGTACTCCTTATTGATCAATAAAAAATCTAGCTTAGATGAATCTATTAAAAATATCCAAGCTGAATTGAGGTCTCTTCAAACGAAAACGAATCGTTTAAATGAATGGCAAAACCTCTTTCCTTATGTTGTGGAACTCCGAGAAATAGACAATGAGCTTGAAAAAACAAATAATATTACCTTTCCTTCTGATGGAATGAAACAATTAGATACATTAATTCAAATGCTGAAACCTCTCGAAGCACAATTATCTGCTCTTAAAGATAAGGAAAAAAGATTAAAGGACAAATGTTCACTTATAGAGGTAAATGAGTCACTCCTAGAGCACGAAGTAGAAGTGGAGTCAGTTCTTACTCAGTTACCTATTTATAACCAATTAGTTAGTGAGACTGCAGAAATTAAACATCAACTAAGAAATGTTTCTAGCAAATTAAATGAACTAATGGATAAACTTCATTACCCGATTGACGAAAAACAATTGCTAAACATAGAAACAAGTATTTTTATGAAGGAAAAAGTGACACAAGCTCATTCCAAGCAATTTCGACTTTTCGACCAGAAACAGATGCTTGATCATCGTTTTAATGAAGAGAAGAATTCGATAGACTTTATTGAAAAAGAAATGGATGCTTTAGTTGAACAAATTCTATCAGAACAGGAAAGAGCTGCATTAGGAAATCAGTTAAAGCAAGCTAATGCTAGAGAACAGCTACAAAAGGAGTTAAAGGAAGTCCAAGAGGAGCTAATCTATCATCAAACAACAAAGAGGACTGAAATTTCATATGCTGATAAGTTTAAAGGGCAATCTAGTTTTCTCTTCCTCTTTTTCTTGTTTTTAGGGGGATGGAGCGGTCTAAAACAGGAGTGGTTTCTACTAGCCATCACTGGGGTTTGTTTAGTAATACTTTTTCTTTTTACAGTTAAAAAAAGTAAAAACATTCCTACTCTAAAGGATGATATGTTGAAAAGGCTTCATGAAAAGGAAAGCCAAATACGTGTACAATTATCGAATACCAAGGAAATAGACATAGGATTAGTACAATCCAAAATCCAATTGGACGAAAAGGTACGTGAACAATTACAAACAACAAAAATAAGACATTCACAGCAGCAACTTCGCTATGAAAAAGTCATACAAGCTTTTGAAGAATGGGAAATGGAAACTAGACAACAAAAAAAGGCTATGGATGCTCTATTTGAAGCATTGAATCTTCCAAAAGATATGCCGTTTGAAAGGATAAGTGATGCCTTTCAAATTATAGGTGATATGAAGGAGACAACGGTCGAAAAAAATAAATTACTAGCGCGTTATAAAGAACTAGAAGAAAAACAAAATGATATCCAAACAGTAATGATGAAACTAGCCGAACGGTTCTTACCTGAGAGAAAAACAAGCTTGGTGGAAATGGGTTTTGAGCTAAAAGAAAGATTAAAGGAAGCACAGCAAAATAACCGTCAATACCAAACCTTACTTCAGAAAATGGATGAACTTGAGGCTGATTATGGAACGATTCTTAAAGAATATGAATACTTACGTAATGAACAGAAAATATTGTTCAATAAAGCGGGTGTTTCAAGTGAAGAAGATTTCCGAAAAATTGCGATGAAAGCATTGGAAAGAGATACCCAACTAGAACGGAAATTCGCTTTGGAAAAACAAATACAAATAGCAGGATGCTCCATATCTGATTTCCAAGAATTTAAACATATTCATCAATTAAAAGAGCAAAAAGAGGAATGGTTAAAATACTATCAACAATTGGAGAAAGAGCTATCAAAACAACAAAATGATTTGGCTGATATAAAGTACCAGATCACTCTTATAGAGGAAGGTGGAAGCTATTCAGAACTGCTCCATCGTTATAAACAGAAAAAATTTGAATTAGAAGAGCAGGCAAAGATTTGGGGAACAATTGCAACTGCAAAACATATTCTAGCAAAAACCATTGATCGATATAAAAATGAAAGACTTCCTTTATTATTAAAAAGAGCAGAAGATTACTTTTCTTATTTAACGATGGGGAAATATGTCCGTATTCATTCAAAGGAAGGTGGGAGTGGCTTCTTAATTGAGCGAAACGACCATACTTTTTTTGAGGCTAATGAATTAAGTCAGGCAACCATGGAGCAAGTATATGTCTCGATTCGATTAGCATTAGCAACCACCTTATTTGAAAAAATTAAATATCCTATTATGATTGATGATAGCTTTGTGAACTTTGATGAGAAACGAACAAAAAGAGTCCTTGAGCTATTAAGTAAAATAGAGGGGCATCAAATTCTCTTTTTTACATGCCATTCACATTTGTTGGGATATTTTGAGCAAGACCAAATCATACAAATGTCTAAAAGTGAAGAGTTAATCGAGCAAGGTTTATAAGTGGGATGAAAAGGAAATCAC
>DASQIV010000495.1:0-9414 GCA_035631415.1 Pseudoneobacillus sp.
TTCCCACGTTCATTACCACTCTTAAGACGGCTTGCAATTTCAGTCATGTCATACTTTTCTTCCGGAATTAAAATGGTTTCAGCACCGCCAGCTAATCCAGCCCAAAGTGCTAAATCACCTGCATCACGGCCCATTACCTCAATTATAAAAGTACGTTCATGAGACGTAGCAGTATCTCGAATTTTATCGATCGCATCAATAACCGTATTTAAAGCTGTATCAAAACCAATGGTAAAATCTGTACCTGGGATATCATTATCAATTGTTCCTGGAACACCTACACATGGGTAACCTTGTTCGGTAAGAGCCTTAGCTCCTCTATAGGATCCATCTCCACCGATAACAACAAGCCCTTCAATACCATGTGCTTTCAATTGTTCAATCCCTTTTTGTTGTCCTTCTTTTGTTTTAAATTCTTCACATCTAGCAGAATAAAGCTTTGTACCGCCACGATGAATAATATCCCCAACAGATCCTAATTCTAATTTTTGGATATTACCACTAATTAAACCTGCATATCCACCGTATACACCATAAACTTCAATATTATGATAGATAGCTTTTCTTACGACGGCTCGAACAGCAGGATTCATACCTGGAGAGTCTCCTCCACTTGTTAAAACTCCAATTCTTTTCATTCATTTCACCTCAGATGATTATGTAATAAAAATAAGATTGTTTAAATCAAATTAGCTTTTCTTATTATGAACAGAATACACTTTAATATTTCTAAAATAACATGAAGCCACAGCTATCTCAACACAATCATAGCCAAGTTTTTTATAGACGGAATAATAAGTTAAATGAAAGCGTTTTATCCTCGGGATCTGTCACAAAATGTTCAGTTTCCAAAAAATTGGTAAATCTTACTTAAGGAAAATCTTCCACTTAAAAGAATAAAAAGCTGATTAAATGAGGCTCTTTATTTTAGCTTCATTCAATCAGCTTATATTATTTTACCCCAATCGATTCTTTTTCTATTGAAAATTCTCCGATTGCTCTAAATTTAGCATAACGATGATCAACCAGTTCTTGTTCACTCATTTTGGTTAACTCATTCAGTGAATTATACAAAATCTGATCAATTTCTTCTGCTTGTTTTTTAACATCTCGATGAGCTCCACCTTTTACTTCTGGAACAATTTCATCAATAATTCCTAAGTCCTTTAAATCTGGAGCAGTGATTCTCATCGTTTCGGCAGCCTTTTTTGCTAATGACGCATCTTTCCAAAGAATGGCTGCAGCACCTTCAGGTGAAATAACCGAGTAGGTTGAGTTTTCTAACATATGGAGATGATTACCAACACCTAATGCTAATGCACCGCCACTTCCACCTTCACCAATGACGATACAAACAACAGGAACCTTTAAGCTAGCCATTTCAAAAAGATTCTTCGCAATAGCTTCGCTTTGACCACGTTCCTCTGCTGCCTTACCAGGATATGCTCCTTTTGTATCAATAAAACAAATAATCGGTCTGCGAAACTTTTCCGCTTGATACATTAATCGTAACGCTTTTCGATATCCCTCTGGATGAGGCATCCCAAAGTTTCTACGGATATTTTCTTTTGTATCTTTACCTCTTTGATGTCCAATCACGGTTACTGGAAGACCTCTATATTTAGCCACACCCGCAACAATCGCTTCATCATCACCAAAAGTACGATCCCCATGACACTCGAAGAAATCATTAAATAACAATGATATATAATCAAGCGACGTTGGTCTGCTAGGATGTCTTGCAATTTGGACTCTATCCCAAGGTTTCATATTTTCATAAATATCTTTTTCAAGTTTTTCAAGACGTGCTTCAAGCTTCTCAATTTCCGAAGAAAGATCCACATCTGCATTTTTCGTAAACTCTTTTAGTTCAGTAATTTTTTTTCTTAATTCAATTACTGGTTTTTCAAACTCTAATTCTCCTACCATTGAAGTACACCCCCTGGTTGATGGATTTCAAGTAGGTTGATCATCTTTTCTCTTAATTCAAGCCTTGAAATCACCGCATCTAACTGGCCATGTTTAAGAAGAAACTCAGCAGTTTGGAAATCTTCTGGTAGTTCTTCACGAATGGTTTGTTCAATAATCCTTCTACCAGCGAAGCCAATTAATGCTCTTGGCTCTGCAAAATTATAGTCTCCTAGAGATGCAAAGCTTGCGGAAACTCCTCCTGTTGTTGGATGAGTCATGATTGAAATAATTAAACCTCCATGGTCACTAAAGCGTTTAAGAGCAACACTCGTTTTAGCCATCTGCATTAAGCTTAAAACACCTTCTTGCATTCTCGCCCCACCCGAAGCAGTAAAAATAACAAATGGGACTGAAAGCTCGTCTGCTTTTTCAATGGCTCTTGTAATCTTTTCTCCAACTACCGATCCCATACTACCCATTCTGAAAGTGGAGTCCATTATCGCTACTACTATTTGATTTCCACCAACTGTTCCAGTTCCTGTCACAACGGCTTCATTTATATTCGTTTTTTGTTTGTCTTTTTCCAGTTTTTCAAGGTAATCAGGAAATTTCAATGGGTTATCCGATACCATATCTGCATTTATTTCTACAAAGCTATTTTCATCTAAGAAGCTATCAATCCGTTCGAAAGAGTTCATTGGATAATGGTATTGACAATGAGAACATACCTTAAGATTTTTAGTTAATTCCTTTGTGTACATGATTTTTTTACATTCTGGACATTTAGACATAATACCTTCGGGTACATCTTGTTTTGCACTTTCAGAAGGTATCGTTGCATATTTCTTCTTTTTTGATTTTGTAAATAATTCTTTTAGCAAAGTGAAACCTCCTAAACGGTGTACATTCTTAGTGGTCAGACCACTTAGTTTTTTTAAATACCCTGCTGCAAGCATGGGTAATTTGCTTGTCCTATCAATATAGAACAATTTCATTAAAAATAATGTTTGAATTTGTCGTTATGAATTCGACAAATTCCGTAGATTAAAATAATTGAATAGAGCGCTTTTTTTATCTTTATTTTCAAATGAAGCCATGATATCTAAATATAAGGTTCTATTCGTTTCAGACGGTTTTATTTCCAATGCATTAAAATAGTCATTCAAAATAAGCCAAATTCTCAATAATAGATGGTTATCTGCTAACTGAGCAATTGTATGAAAAAATTGCTCATCATCTACGGTATTCCCCTGAACAAGTTCTTTTAAAGGGATTATAGATGAATCACTATAATTATCAATAGCGAGCCTTAAACAGTCCATTTCAATATAATACTTTGTTTCCATTACATCATTTTTTGCTTTTTCATCCTCAAGAATAAAAGTACTTAAGAGCTGGACTAAATGATTGCCACGGAAATCACGTATAAATGTGCCTTCTCCTCGGCGAGTTTCTATTAATCCTAAAAGTTCTAATGCTCTTAATGCCTCCCGAACGGAGGAACGCCCCACATTGAGGCGCTCTGATAACTCTCGTTCAGATGGAAGTTTATCTCCAGGCTTTAATTTCTCTTTTGAGATGATCATTCGAAGTTGCTTAACAATTTCGAGATATACCTTTGATTCAACTTTTGGAGACTGCACTTCATATATCACTCACTTTTTCCGATAATCGCGAGTCTACTTGTTTTTTCTTTAATTTCTTCAGGGTCAACCTTAATTCTCGCTACCCCTGTATCCATTGCCGCTTTTGCAACAGCTGCTGCTACTGCTGGGGCTACACGTGGATCAAATGGTCCTGGAATGACGTAATCTTCATGGAGCTCATTCTCATGGATAAGACCAGCAATGGCTTCTACTGCTGCCACTTTCATAGCTTCATTAATATGTGTAGCTCGAACATCTAAAGCTCCACGGAAAATACCAGGGAATGCTAGAACATTATTCACTTGGTTTGGAAAATCTGATCTTCCTGTTCCAATAACTTTAGCTCCAGCTTCTTTTGCAAGTTCTGGCATAATTTCTGGCACTGGATTGGCCATCGCAAATATAATCGAATTCACATTCATGGACTCGACCATTTCTTTCGTTAATGCCCCTGCAACAGAAACCCCGATAAAAACATCAGCGCCTTTAATGACATCTTCAAGGCTTCCCTGTAAATTATCACGATTTGTAAATTTAGCTACTTCATCCTTAATGGCATTCATACCATTAGGACGACCTTCATAGATAGCCCCTTTTGTATCACACATGATGATATCTCTTACTCCATATCTATATAGTAGCTTAATAATTGCAATTCCAGCAGCTCCTGCTCCATTCGCAACAACTTTAATTTCATTCATTTTTTTCCCAATAAGCTTTAACGCATTAACAAGTCCAGCTACAGTTACAATAGCAGTACCATGTTGATCATCATGGAAAATAGGAATATTCGTTTCCTTTTTCAAACGCTCCTCGATCACAAAGCAGTTGGGAGCTGCGATATCTTCTAAATTCACACCGCCAAATGTTGGCTCTAATAGTTTTACAGTCTCAACAATCTTATCAATATCTGTAGTATTTAAACAGATAGGGAAAGCATCTACTCCAGCAAAACTTTTAAATAATACAGCTTTACCTTCCATTACGGGGAGTGCTGCTTCAGGTCCAATATTGCCAAGGCCAAGGACAGCTGTTCCATCTGACACAACTGCAACCATATTTCCCTTCATCGTATAGTCATATACAGTTTCGGGTTTATCGTAAATTTCCTTACATGGCTCGGCAACTCCAGGTGAATAGGCAAGACTTAAATCTTTTGCGTTCATAACTTGAACCTTAGACTTTGATTCCAATTTCCCTTTGTTCACCCTGTGCATATGCAATGCTTCTTCTCGTAAATTCATTTATATTCACTCCCTAAATTCCATCCAAGAAAATTATAACAATTTTAATAAACATATATTAGGAATTAACTTATAGAACCAGATAATAAAGTGGTCTGACCACAATTAATCTCTTTACCAATATAACATAACTTAAAAAGTTGTAAAGACTATTCCTTTAGGATTACATTCTCTTCACCAAGAAACTCTTTTAATTTTTGAAGGAGTTGATTAGAAGGATTAATATGATACGCATCCTCTAATAAAACTGTCTTTTTTGTTCCTTCGTAAAAAAGAATTATGTTTGACTCTCCTTTATTTTGTCTAAATAAAGTTTTTAATTTTTGAAGTTCTTCTAACGATTGTTTACTTTCTTCTAATTTTAAATAAAGCATCGCCTTTGAACTTTTATTTGATTCAAGCCACTCTTGGATTTCTATCGCATCTTGAATAATCAATTGACCTACATCTGACCGTTGTTCAAGCTTTCCAACGACTACTAAAATATTTCCTTGCTTTAATAAAGACATAATTTTATTATAAATTTTTGGAAAAATAACAGCTTCCATTTCACCCGTTGAATCAGAAATCGTTAAAAAAGCCATTGGCTCGCCTTTTTTGGTGCGAATTTTTTTCAATTCCGTGATATAAATCCCTACAGAAAC
The DNA here is from genome assembly GCA_035631415.1 of Pseudoneobacillus sp. Classification (GTDB taxonomy): domain Bacteria; phylum Bacillota; class Bacilli; order Bacillales; family Cytobacillaceae; genus Pseudoneobacillus. The sequence goes on from DASQIV010000495.1 coordinate 5,446, forward strand.
TGTTTTCGAGTTTTCCTTTATATTCATAAGAGGAATAGCTCCAGCTAACTTAAGTTCCTTTTCGTAAATGGACAATGGATGGTCGGAAAGGTAAATTCCTAAAACATCTTTTTCAAGCTTAAGCTTTTCTTCGATTGGAAGAGGTTCTACCTCAACATATTTTGGTTTTAAAAAGAATTCTTCTTCAGAAAAGAAATCTATTTGCTCACTACCATCCGGATTGACTAGCTGCGAGTGTTCGATTGCAACATCTATGCTAGCTAAATAAGTTGAACGATCTAACCCAAATTCATCGAAGCTACCAGAATGAACAAGTGTTTCTAATACCTTACGATTAACCACTTTTGTTGAAACTCTCATGCAAAAATCAAATAAGTCTTCGAATCTTTTTGTTTTTCTTTTTTGAAAGATTTCTTTTAAAACAGTAGCTCCTATCCCCTTTATACCTGCAAGACTATATCGAATAGCACCATTATCCACATGAAACGAATAGCCGCTATAATTGATGGAAGGTGGGAGTATTTTATAATTCATTTGTTTTACTTCACGAATATATTGAGCTATTTTCGAATCATTCCCGATGGCCGATGTTAATAAAGATGCCATAAAATACAAAGGGTAATTGGCCTTTAAATACGCCAATTGATACGAGATGAAACTATATGCAACAGCATGACTACGGTTAAATCCATAGTTAGCAAACTTTACGATGAGGTCATAAATGTCATTGGATACGTCAATGGTATAACCCCTTTTTACCGCGCCGCTTACAAAATGCTCTCTTTCTTTATCAAGAACTTCCTTTTTCTTTTTAGACACTGCACGTCTTAACAAATCTGCTTCCCCAAGAGAAAAACCTGCCATCTTCGAAGCAATTTGCATAATTTGCTCTTGGTATACAATGACGCCATACGTTTTTTCTAAAATAGATTGCAAATCTGGGTGTGGATAAACAATTGGCTGCAATCCATGTTTCCGTTCAATAAAGTGTGGAATATTTTCCATTGGTCCTGGTCTGTATAGAGCATTGACCGCGACAATATCTTCAAATTGTGAAGGCTTTAGTCGCATTAACACCTTTCGCATTCCTTCAGACTCCAATTGAAAAATACCAGTCGTTTCTCCATTTGATAGGAGGTCAAATACTTTTGAATCGTTTAAAGGAATGGATCTGATATCCACTTTTTCCCCTGTTACTCTCTGAATATTTTTTAATATAGATTCTATTAATGATAAGTTTCGCAAACCTAGAAAATCCATTTTTAATAAACCAATATCTTCTAGGTATTCCATTGAATATTGTGTTAAAAAAACATTTGACTGCCCAGACTGGATTGGAATGACATTAACAAGTGGCTCCTCACTAATCACAATTCCTGCAGCATGAGTTGATGTATGTCGTGGTAGTCCTTCAATTTTTAAAGCAGTGTTAAACAACTTCTCATGTAAAGGACTTTCATTCACAAATTTACGTAAGCTTTCCGATTCTTTATAAGCGGATTGCAAGGAAATTCCCAATTGTGCGGGAATGAGCTTTGAAATTTGGTCTAATTCCTTCGGATTAAACCCAAAAGCCCTACTTACGTCTCGAAGAGCGGCTTTGGCAGCTAAAGTCCCAAATGTAATAATCTGAGCCACATGTAATTCTCCATACTTTTGTGCGACGTAACGAATCACTTCATCCCGAGAATGGTCAGGAAAATCAATATCGATATCGGGCATTGAAATACGTTCTGGATTTAAAAAACGTTCAAATAACAATTCGTGCTCAATCGGATCGACATCCGTGATTTGTAAAACAAAAGCAACAAGCGCTCCAGCAGCAGACCCCCTTCCAGGTCCAGTTAAAATGCCATTTTCACGTGCAAATCTCATAAAATCCCAAACAATTAGAAAATAATCACTAAAATTCATTTTCTTAATGATTTTCAACTCATATTGTAATCGCTCTAAATAGAGCTTGTTATCATCTTTCTCACGTGATTTTAATCCTTGTAAACATACCTCTTCCAACAGATCATCCGCTGTTTTTGTATCACCAGTAGGAAATTTAGGTAAATGCTTATTCTCGAGAGTTAAAGTCACATTACATTCAGAGGCAATTCGAATTGTATTTTCAAGAGAGTCAGGATATTGCGATAATAACTCTACCATTTCCTGTCTTGTTTTGAAGTAATATTGGTCACTTCCAAGTTTTTCACGATGATCATCTTGTAATTTATCCCCATTTTTAATGGCTAATAGGCACTCCTGTGCTAATGCATCATTTTGGTTTAGATAGAATACTTGATTTGTGGCTACCGTTTTAACGCCCGTGGAAATGGCCAAATCCATTATGCTTTTATGTATCGATTTTTCTTCTGACAAGAAATGATCCTGAATCGATAAGTAAAAATGATTTTTCCCAAAAATTTGAATGTATTTCTCTATAGCAGCTCTTGCGTCCAAATCATTACCGTTTAATATATGGGTTTCAATTTCTCCTTCTAACCCCGGTGAAAGAACGATTAATCCGCTTTGATAATGTTTCAACCACTTTATAGGTATTCCAGCAGGTGACTTTGTTTTTATCACACTCGTTATTTTTAGGAGATTGTGAAAACCTATTTCATTTTTTGCTAAAAAGACTAATGGAAAACTTTCATCTTGCTCACTCAAAACATCTGCAGTCAATCCTAAAATCGGTTTTATTCCATGTTTTAAGCATTCTTTATAAAAAGGGATGGTCCCATACATAACATTTCGGTCCGTTAAAGCTAAGGCTGGAAAACCATTTGCCTTCGCTTCACTCACAAGCTGTTCCACTTGGATCGTACTGCTAAGTAAGCTGTATGCACTATAAACATGAAGGTGAATAAAAGACATTACGTTCACACCCTTCAAAGTAATCCTTACACTTATTATAGAACCTGAAGACAAAAAAAGAAAATATGTTCTCATTTTTTCTTAATGTTTGTTTTTGTTCCCTAACATAAACTGAACATTATCCCCATATGATGAAGTAATGCTAGTTTAAGACAGGTGGTCATACAAATGAAAGAAATTGGTTTCTTTCCTTCTCTAATTGAAAGTTACTTTCTTGCTCTAGGAGTGATTCTAGGAGGTTCACTTATTGGAGGAATTGCCGCTTTTTTAACCGGACAACCCCCTTTAACAGCCATTTTCCGTTATTCATCCGCTTTAAGAATATGGGCCATTGTTGCAGCAATTGGCGGCACATTTGATACCGTTTATAGTTTTGAAAAAGGATTATTTGAAGGAGGCACAAAAGACCTTTTCAAACAATTTCTTCTTATCTTAGCAGCTTTGGGTGGGGCTCAAACAGGAGCTAAACTTATCTACTGGCTCACACAGGAGCATACAACACTATGAGAATTCCTTCCTGGCATTTATGGAGAAGATGGCGACGTTTTTTTACAGGGATGGCAGTCGGAGGGGCCATTAGCTGGTGTATATTTGTATTCATATTCGGGGTTTGGCAAGAAAAATATTCAATACTGATCCAAGAACAAAAAGAAGATATTGAAGAATATAAATCTGAAAAATTAATATGGCAGGAAGAATTTAAAGCACTGAATAAAAAGAATCAAGAAAAAATGACAATCCAAGATATCAGAGTAAAAATAAAAAATGTAGAAAAATATAAATTAGATACCTTTAGTGTTTTTCAAGTGGAGGAAAGTATTAAAGAGGATTTAAATATTATCGTTGCCAAAGATTTAGAAACTGTTTATAAAAGCCGTGACTTATTAAAAAGGGTAATTGAAAATAAAGTAGTACCTATAAACGGTAAACGCTATCGATTAGAAGTAAAAGAAGTCTATATTTATACGACATTAAATATACAATTAGAAATTCATTTAACTAAATAAAAATAAAGAGGAGGCAGTGGCCTTCTCTTTATTTTTTAAAACAAACCTCATCTATCTCTTTTAAGACTTTATCTGCTTCTTCCCAATTGTAAATGGA
>DASQIV010000496.1:0-2302 GCA_035631415.1 Pseudoneobacillus sp.
ATCCTATACCTAATGTAAAAAGGAAAGCAGACATTTTCGTCTCCTTTTCTTTTTACATATCTAACTGTTTTAATTCTTCTTTTTCCGTTTCTTTCATTTTATCAATAATAACCTTTGTAATAAAATAGCAACCTACGAATAAGCTAAAAGTCATTAAATAGGCAACAAACATTGTTTTTCCCTCCTACGATTTATACTTATAATTTATTCGTATTTAATTATTATTTCTGTGACGTGAATCACAAATTAACAAAAAACTAAAATATTGCTAATGAAAAATATCAAAGAACAATAAAAAACCGCCTATCGGAAAGATAGGCGGAAAATAATATAGCAGTATGAAAGTATTTAAAAAGTTGGCGGGACTGCCTGGGAATCGAACCCAGCTAACCTGGCACGCAGGTCACAGGCGGTTTTGAAGACCGTGGAGGACACCAGTACCCCAATCAGCCCCATTAGTTGTCTTTTTAATGCTTTATTTATTATGACCGATTTAAACATTATCTGCAATAGATTAATAAAACCATTTCCCACGCTTGTCATCTCTCAAAAAATCAGTCTATAATAGTGATTAAAAGAAAACTTATGTGGGTGAGAACATGCAGCAATTAGAAGGTTGGTTTTTGTGGTTTATACTTTTCTGGATCTTTGTCCTACTTTTTCTATTCGCTATTGGCGGTTATTTTATGTTTAGAAAATTTTTAAAGAAGTTACCAAAAGAAGACGGTAAATCGATAATGGATTGGGAAGAACATTATGTTAATGAAACTAGGCATTTATGGAAAGAAGAACAGAAAGCCTTATTAGAGGATTTAGTAAGTCCTGTACCTGAGCTATTTAGAGATGTTGCACGTCATAAAATTGCAGGTAAAATTGGAGAATTAGCCCTTGATGAAAAAGCTAATCAAATTTCCCAAGACCTTGTGATCAAAGGTTACATCCTCGCAACTCCTAAAAGGGACCATAAATTTTTAATCAAAAAGCTACGCGAAAAGGAAATTGATGTAAAACCATATAAAGAATTGTTTTAGAATAGAAAGAGTTTAATAATAATTAAAAAACGCACCTTGTGGGTGCGTTTTTTAATTATTATTACGTAATTCTAGTTCAAGTTTTCGGTAGTTCACATACATTGCTATTCGCCATGGAACGATCATTCCAAATGCCAATATCCAAAACATTCCACTTAACTGACCATAGTCTATTGAAGAACTTAGAATTGACTTCATAATTACTCGAATCACTAGAAGTCCAATTAATATAAACACAAAAGCTTTTGATCTTTTTAAGTAAATATCGTTGTCTCTAATCTCAAATTTAGAAGTTTTTACTAATAAAATAGAAAATAGCATTCCTACCATTAAAGCTTCTAATATTTCTAACGGAGTAACGCGGAAGTATGGGTGTAAAAACATTAAAGCACCCGTACTCATAAAAATCGGTGGAAGAATTATTTTTTTTGCCGTTGCTGGTTTTTTTGCTGCTTTTACTCGGATGAACATGACGAGAATAGCCATGCCTATGGCACCGATCGAAGATGCAATCACTAAGTTCATTTCATTCATCCTTTATCCTTTTTAATATATATACATTATAGCCGAAATCTAAAATAGTAGTATTAATTTTTTATGTTACATTAGGCTCTTTTCAAGGAGGAAAGCTTTTCAATTTTTAGCCTACATTAAAAAACCATTTAAGCTTTCTACTTAAATGGTTTTTTGAACTAACTTAATACACGGTTTATAGCATCCAAAACGCGACCTTCATCAAATGGTTTTACAATAAAATCTTTGGCACCGGCCTCTATTGCTTCAACCACCATTTTTTGTTGTCCCATCGCAGAACACATTATAATTCTTGCATTAGGGAATTGTTCCTTTATTTCTTTTACCGCTTCAATACCACTTTTTTCAGGCATTGTAATATCCATAGTAACAAGGTCCGGCTTTAATTCTCGGTATAGTTCTACAGCCTTTATTCCATTGTCTGCCTCACCAATGACTTCATGTTGAGCCTTTACTAATATTTGTGTAAGAGTCATTCTCATAAATTTTGCATCATCAACGATTAGAATTGTTGCCACGGCTGTTTCCCCCTTACCTAGAAGTTGAATCCAATTTTTTCTCTATTAAACTAAAAATAGTAATTCTAAGAATAATCCTAATAAAAATATATAGGAAATAGCAAATTATTTCAATTAAATGGCTTATACTCACCCAATTTATACTTTAAAATCCAGTAAAGTCACCAAAAATAGTTGAGAATATAGAAATAATTCTAGTCATCCAATCGAAGAATAATA
>DASQIV010000497.1:0-3122 GCA_035631415.1 Pseudoneobacillus sp.
GGAGAAGCTAGAATAATTCCTTTATCTAAAGATGCAAAGTTTCATCTTCTAAATTATTGTGACGCTTTTAATGTAAATGAACCATTATTTACTTCTAGATCTAATGAAAGATTAACGGAAAGATCTATCCAATACATTCTAAAAAAGTACAATGTAAATCCTCATAAACTACGTCATACTTTTTGTCAGCGTTTGATTGATAGAGGAATAAGCTTAGAAATTGTTTCTAAATTGGCAGGTCATAAAGATTTAAATGTCACAAAAAAGTATGCAAAATCAAGAATGAAACAATTAGAATTAGATGAAGCCATTCGTAAAACGTTTATTAATGACACACTAGGATGAGTTGTCAAAAATAGATTGGCTTAATTACTATATTTCAAAGCAACGTAAAATAAGGATATATCCCTATTTGAATACCGCAAAAATACGCTCAAATTTCAAATCTGAGCGTATTTTTTATTTTTTTAAACAGTTGATATTAAAGTAAAATTGATTTTGAAAAAATAAAAACGCCCATTAAGGGCGCAATTCTAAAATTTATTCATTCTAATTCTATTTTCATATTTTAAAATATTGATTTTGTATCCTATCATTGATGCTGTACTTGAATCTTATTCCGCCAGGGGTAACGTAATTTCGATCAATGTGCCTTCTTTAACTTTACTATGATAGGTAATAGTTCCATGATGCTGCTTGATGATTTTATGGCAAATCATTAAACCAAGTCCTGTTCCTTTTTCCTTTAAGCTATAAAAAGGTTCACCTAAACGTGGGATTAACTCTTCTGGGATACCGCAACCTTGGTCCTTGAAGGAAAGAATGCAATCGCCTTCGGTCCCTTTTTGAAGGTTAATATTAATAACCCCACCATCTTGCATAGCTTCCATAGCGTTTTTTAAGATATTAAGGAAAACCTGCTTTAGTTGGTTTTTTTCTGCAATGACAAAAAAAGGGCAATCCTCAAAACTTGCTTTAAATTGAATATCATTCATATGTGCTTGAGGTGCAAGAAGCTCAAGCGTATTTTCAATTAACCCTCGTAAATTCGTTCGATTCATTTGGACGGCTTGTGGTTTACCTAGAGATAGAAGTTCACTCGTAATCGTTTCAATCCGTTCAAGTTCACTTAGAAGTAAATCGGTAAATTCAACTGAACGCTCTTCATTTTTATAAAGCTGAACAAATCCCTTTATTGTTGTGAGTGGATTGCGAATTTCATGTGCGACACCTGCAGCCAACTCTCCAACGATGGAAAGTTTTTCAGATTGTAATAGAAATTCTTCTGCCTTTTTTCGTTCGGATATATCACGGCTAATAATAACGATGTGTTCGATTGATTGTTTCTCTCCCATAACGGGCATACAGCGGGATTCAAGGTTTACCCAATGACCATTTTTGTGTTTAAAAAGAAATTCTACTGATTGTGGTTCATTTTGTTCAAATAGTTTTTTTAGAGTTTCCTTAAATAAAATAACATCCTCAGACGGAATGAACTTAGATAGTTTAGTACTTTGCAATTCAGCCCCTGTATAACCTAATACTAGCTGATGTGATGGAGAGTAATAACTAGTAGAAAGGTTCTTATCCATGACCATTATCAAGTCGGATGTGTTTTCAGCAATTAGACGATATTTATTTTCGCTTTCTTCAAGTGTTGCTAACGTATGTTTTAATTCTTCCTGTGTAGCTGCAACCATCATAAACATACTCGAATATTTTGAGTTCAGTCTGTGCAGCTTCATATAGGATTCGATAAGTAGCACACCTAGAATGACACCTAACATCACAAATAAAAGATATTGAAAATGAAATACAGGGTTATCCCTAATAACCTTAAAAATAATCGGAACTGTAATGATATAAATCAAAATATATGAGCAAAATAGCGTAACAGATCTTTTAACTGGAGTCAGCCGTTTGGTAAGTATACATATAACTGTAAAAGCAATGACAATAATACCCCAACCTACTATGGCAGGTAACCAATTATCTCCTGTCACTAATCTTAAAACGATAGCGAAGCTTCCTGTAAGAAATCCTGCTACTGGACCAAGATAAGCATAGACGAGAATAACAGGGGCGTAACGAATATCATAGGAATATCCCTCATGATGGATTGCTAGTAAAACAAGAATGATAGAAACGATTCCTGCATAAACACCGCCAAATATTCGGATTTTTCCAAGGGGTTTACGAGAAATAAATGAGTGCATTACTAAAGGTGTACTGACCATTAAGGAAAAAATAGAGAGATTTACAATATAGTCAAAAAGAATCAAGCGAACTCCCACCTATTTAAGTCATATCAAATCTATTATTCCTATCATAAACTAGGGATGTGAGCATTTCCATAATAATTTTGGAAGAGTCAAATATTTTACACTATAAACACTTTTGAAAGTATGATATCTCAAAAAAAGAGCATTCCTAAGGCTGAATCCTTCCTAATTGTTATGTATTCCTAAAATGTTCAAAATCTTGTATTCCCTTCCTTTCATATTTACATTAAAATAAAGGAAAACGTTTGCACAAACATAGGAGGAGACATCTTTGAAAAAAATCGCGCTAAGTATTATAGTCCTGTTACTCGTTTTAACTGGTTGTCAGTCGAGCCAAAAATCGACTGAAAAAGAAAAATCTTCACCGTCAACGGAAATGGAATGGGCTAAAGATCAATCTTTTGCAGAAGGTACAAAGCATCGGGTTTACTATGAAATTTTTGTACGAGCTTTTGCGGATAGTAACGGTGATGGAATTGGCGATTTGAATGGTGTAACCAAACAGTTAGATTATTTAAAAGAAATGGGAATCGGCGGTATATGGTTAATGCCGATCAATCCATCGCCAAGCTATCACGGCTATGATGTGACAGACTATAAGGATGTCAATAAAGATTATGGAACTTTAGAGGATATGAAAAAACTAGTAAGTGAAGCACATAAACGTGATATTAAAGTTGTAATGGATTTGGTGATGAACCATACATCAAAGGAACATCCTTGGTTTAAAAAAGCCTTAACTGTTGATCCAAAGTATCGGGATTACTATGTGTGGAGTGATGAAACAACAAACACGAATGAGGTTGGCGATTGGAATCAAAAGATTTGGCATGGTCTTTC
>DASQIV010000498.1:0-2758 GCA_035631415.1 Pseudoneobacillus sp.
CCTTCTCCACCAATTTCCTCCGTGATGCTAGGCAAAACCTCACCTATATTTTTACTTACCCAAGGGGAATATTCATCTAAACGCTTATAACCTTCATGATTACAATCAATCCCTACAACAATTAACTCCATATCACTTTTATCTAGGAAATCAGAGATTCCCCAAGACATACCATAAGATGCATCTTCATCTTTAAACAAATTATGTCCATCATGCATATATAGCACTGGATATTTCTTATCGGTTTGCTGATAATTATTTGGAAGATATATTCTAACCGTTCTTTTTCTATTAAAAGGTGTAATCGCTACTTCAAAATGATCGAACATGCTTATTCTCCTTTATGAATAATCTACTAACCTATTTCGATAAAAACTTATCATTTCCTCTTCGTTATACAATAAAAACCTTACCTCTCTCAAGAAGTAAGGTCAAAGTTAAATTGAACTATACAAACTCCTTAATTTCTCCCTGTACAATAACTCTTTGTTTTTTATTGATAAAGACCATAACCACAGTGGTATACAAAGTTAATAGTAAACCAGAGCCAATAAAAACAAAGCTTGATCCTAACCATGTGGCTAGTAATCCGCCGACCACCGGACCAATAAACATTGCTAGATTAAGGATCGAGTTAGACGTCCCCGCAACTCGCCCCATTAAGGTAGATGGTGTTTCCTTTTGTAAAATGTAACCAAATGGAACAAAAGCACCTGCACCCGTAAATCCAATGATTAAAAAGACGAGAATCCAAGCGGTTTTTGGTAAAACAAGAACCTCTAGACTACCAAAACCGAACAAGGAAACAAATAAACCGCTCACAATACCTGAATATAGCATCATATGAAGGGGACTATTTTTCCAAAATGTCCACTTTCCTATTACAATAGCACCAATTACCGTTCCTAAACCATTTGCTGTCATAATATACCCTAGCTCCGACTGCAAAAAGCCCATGCTTTTCGCCCAAGGTGTAAATAGAGCTTCATATAGGAAAATGAGAAACATTCCAGCGCTTAAAGAGAAGATGGAAAAATTCAATAGATAATTGGAGCGAATATACGAAAAACCCTCTTTTAATTCTGCAAGAAACGGACTTTCTTTTTTCGGCGAGGAGCTTTTCACTTCATTTAAACTTGGTATGCCTAAAATAAAGAATGCAGAAATAGCAAATCCAATAGCCTCCATGATAAATAATGTTTTTGGTTCAGTAACCAACATCAAGGCACTTCCTACTGCTGGTGCAATAATTTTAACTAAGTTCATTAAAATTTGTCCAAGCGAGCTTGCTTGTAGCAAGTATTGTTCGGGTACAGTGTGGCGAATCAAAGATTGACGTGCTGGGTCAAAAATGGCTCCGAAAGTGATTTTCAAAAAAACTAAAGCATATAACATATACACATTTGCGGCAAATACAAGAGCAACAGCTATGCCCACTCGTAGTAGGTCGCACACTAACATAACTGTTTTCTTCGGTAGTCGATCGACCCACACAGCGGTAAACGGACCAATAAAGACAATCGGGATAGAGAAGATAACTAACAACGCCGCCGTATAGGCTGGCCCAAGCTCCCAAACATAAATGATTAAAATATTGAGGGCAATAATATCAAGAAATCCCCCAAAGTCAGAGAAAAATTGACCTAGGAATAAATTCCGATAGCTTTTGATTTTCAAAGGGGCAAACATAGAAGTTTCACTCATTTAGATTCCTCCCCTCTTCTTTTTGCTGTAGGGCATTTTCTCGTCTTTCCTGCTGAATTTTAGTCATTTGCCATTTATCCACTCCCGGTTCTAATGAGTGGTTTGAAAGTTTTTGAATCGTAGCTTGAATCCATTCTAATTCTGCCGATAGTTTATGCTCACCATATTCAAAGGCGAGAACTCCGTATTCATCGACCCAAGAGTAATGCTCCCGCCAATTTTTACACACCCCTAACAATTCTCGTGTTTGAACCTCCCTTGCCCTTAAGTGTTGGATTAAGGATTCATGTTCATCTGGACGGCTAATCCCCCAAAACATTAGCTTTAACATTAACTCATCTCTAGAAATTGGATAATCAGGAGTATTTCCTAACCATTTTCCCAGCTCCATCCAGCCTTCTCTCGTTAATTCGTATACCTTTTTATTTCGCCCACCAGTTTCCTCTTGTACCTGGAGCCAGCCTTTCTGTTCCATATCCTTTAATTTTGGATAAAGATTTCCGTATGAGATGTTCCCCCATACTAGTACTCCTACTTTTTGTTCAAACTCCGATTTAATTTCATACCCAGTCGCTGGTCGCATACTAATAAATCCTAATATTAAATGATCTAATGACATTTGATCTTCCTCACAACGTATCGAATTGATATATCATAATGATATATTAAATTGTAAATTGTTTCCTGTCAACGGGTTCTATTTGTAAAAACAAAAATAACCCCTTTTATATCAAAAGGAGTCATTTTTACTTACTATAACTTTTAATCGTTACTTTCCCAAATTAATTGACGATCAATTTTTTCATTACCTTGTAGAAAGATGAAAAATTTGGTTAAAGTTTCAAATAATATAAGAAATGTTTTGTACATAATAATGTTCAGCTTTTAAGTGTGGATACTGCCCTTCATCGTGCCATTGTTGGAATGGTACCAGTTGGACAATCGTCGATTGCTCCAAATCTTAATACACACCACACACTTTTAGCTAAAAAACGGATAATAAATGGAGTATCTTTCTTTTTCAAAATACACCGACCCAGTTCCAGGGAAGACC
>DASQIV010000499.1:0-5588 GCA_035631415.1 Pseudoneobacillus sp.
AGCAAGGGTTCTACTCCAAAAAAATGAACCATTTCTGCAACTCGCCCTCTCATTTCATTTGTAGATAACCCCATATTTTCAAGTCCAAAAACAACTTCGTGTAGAACATCATCTGCAACCACTTGATTTTCAGGATCCTGGAAAACAAAGCCTACATTTCCTAATGGATCCTTGGAAGACTGTAGGTCTTGTCCATTAACGATAATTTCCCCTTTTAATTCTCCGTATGGTTGAATATCCTTTTTTAGTAAGCGAAGAAGAGTACTTTTTCCAGAACCTGAAGGACCAAAAAGAACAACAAATTGGCCTTTCTCCACTTTAATGGAGGCATCCTGAATGGCTGCTTTTTGAGCGTTCGGATAAGTAAACGTAGCATTCTTTATTTCAATAACCGCCATCTAACAACACCTCCTATTTCAACATAAAGTGGGAATCCTAAAAAAAGAATATATATGAAAAGGAAAAAATTTTCAGTAGAAACGAGTTGGATTTGTTCCATTATTGGATAAATAGTTAAATAACCAAAACCCTTAAAACGACCGTATAGATTGATTGAAAAAAGGAGGATCAAATAAATCAACGCAACCTTGTCAGAACCTTTGAAACGAAAATATTCGTAGGTAGTCCGATTCAATTTCCCATAACCTCTTGCTTTCATAGAATCAGCTGTTTGGATAGCTTCTTCTAATGAATACGTTAATAATACCTGTACATAGAGCATCCCCTTTTGTATTCTTTCCTTCCACGAACCATAAACAATCGAAATTCCTTTACTTAGCTGAACGGCTGAAATTTCATCAAGCCGTCTTTTCATTAAGGGTATAAATCTTAACGTAAGCATAAGCAAAACAGCAAATTGCGGAAGGAATTTTGAAAATAAATATAATAATTTATTGGGAGACATGACTTCATTATATGAAACAAATATCATCATAACGCCAATTAGGGTTATAGCTGACATCCCTCCATAAATCGTGGCTTCTAGAGTTACTCTATGACCGAAAACTTCAAATAAAACATTCCTTCCCCTTTCATTAAAAAAAGGGTTAAGAATAAAAATAAAGCCACCACTTAGCATCACAAAAAAAAGCCATCGCTGCAAATTTTTGCAGCGATCGTGAATAAAATGTATAACTATTAGGACGATTAGCCCTAGTAATAAAAAGATAGGGTGAACAAATAACATCATAAATGCTATTGAACCAATATAATAGCAAAAGGTAACAAAGGGATGAAAATCATGAAATCTACTTTTCATCACTTATTCTCCGTGAAATTTTCAGAATAGACCCATTCTATTTGATCATCTTTTTGTACCTTAACGCTATCAGAGCTTTTACTTACTTCTTTACCATTTAATTTATAATTCCAGCCGCTCGTAGCTCCATAATCAAATTCGTAAATATTATCTATTCCTTCAATGTATGCCATAGCACCTGACCCACTATAATCAACCTGAAAATGATGCTTTTCACCCACATTTAGTAGGACATCAAGAACTGTGTCACCTTCTTTAATGCCTATTGCTGTCTTCGAAAGTATATTTCCAATATCTTCTGGACCTTTAATGGTGATAGATACCATATTTTGAGCAACAGCTTGTTTTTCTGTTTTTACCTTTATAGTCGTATTACTTACTGTTATCGGCTTTTCATTACTAGAAGCTGTTTTATCGGTAGACGTTACCGCCTTTTTTTCTGAGACCTTGGTGGTTGTATCCGTTTTGCTTGTTTCTTTTAAAGAAGTTTTACCGTTGTTATCAGTAGCAGTTACCACAGTATTATTCGTTTTGGTTGTATTTTCTACTATTTGTTTATTATTATCTACGGCTTTTTCTACCGCAGTGGTTTCCTGAACTTCTTCTACCTTTGAATCATTTGACTGTTTTTCCACTTTTGAAGCTTCATTCACTTCGCTTTTGGAAGACACAGAGGTTGAACTACAGCCAATTAAACTGAAGGTCATGAAAAGTATCATTAAAATAGTAAGAGTCTTCATTAATCGGAACATAGATAAACCTCCTCTTATTTTCTTACGGCATTAATGATGTAACGCTTTGGTGCATTTCCGATATAATTGAACGGGTAACATGTTGTTAATGTTAATTTTTCAATTGGAGCAGTGGGTCGAATAACCGTTAGATCATTTGCATCTACAATGAATGTTTCTTCAATAACATACGAGAAACTACCATTAGGCATTTCGACCACTAACTCGTCTCCAACTTTAAGTTCACCTAGTCGTTTAAAAACGGTATCTCTATGTCCTGACAATACGACTTGGTCATGTTCATTAGGTAGGGCTGTTCCATCATAATGACCAACGCCTTTTTCAAGTGAATCTTCAGATACCCCTTTGACTATAGGTAATTCCTCGTTAAGTGAGGGTAACTGAAGAATTCCAAGTACTTCCCCATTTTTAACGGTAACCGTTTGGTCATCGAGAAGTAATGTTTGTTTTTCCCTTATCTCCTCAATGGCAGTTGATAATGTCTTTGTTTGAACTTGTGAGGACATATAAATTCGATAACCTGCAAGACTAATTAAAAAGATCCCCACTACCAAAAACAAATGCGACATTCTCATTTTCATCGACCATTAAGCCTTCTTTCTTTTTTCCATCATGTAAAATATGGCACCAATTAGCAAAAGTAGAATACCAAATGCTAACATATTATAATGGCTAGTAGCTGTGTTAGGTAGTGGCTTCCCATTCTGAACACTATTAGAATCAGAATCTGATATAGTTCCACTATTAGAATCACCACTAGTTGGCTGTTCAGTATTCTGAGTTAAAGGTAGGTTATATAAAGAGCCTTTCCCATTTTGAAAAAGTTGATAGGAGACAATGGCTTGAATTGCTTGACCTGTTGAAAATACATCACTACTACTCCCACCTTGCCAGTCAAAACCACCATCCGCGTTTTGGTAAGTTAACAGATAAGCTATCAAGCTAACTCCTGCCTTCGTAAATAACGAACCATTAGCATCAATTTGTAATGAAGATAGTGCAATGACTACTTGTGAAGCAGTCGAACTATTGTCTATTTTACCTACTAAATATTGTGATGATAAAAATTTAACAGCAGCTTCGATTGTTGCTTTCACTTTACTCTGTTCTTTATAAGTTGAAAGCGCCGAGACAACCATCGCTGTTGTATCGATATCACTCGTTGCACTTCCATCCCAAGACCAGCCACCATCTTTATTTTGTTTTTCTAACAGCTCATTAACCAATTTCTCACGTGACCATTTGGCATTGTTCGGAATCTTGAACTTTGCACTATCTAAGGAAATAAGCCCGTTTGCAACTCCGTTTAGTCCTTGCTTCGTAACATCTCCATTATAAATTTTTTCGACTAAATTAAACCCCGCTACATTTGTTGGATTTCCACCCGCAGCTAGTATGCCTAGTGTATAACGTTCATAATCTGTTATTTTTGAAAATCTACCATTCTTTTCTTTTACTAGTTTCGTAACATTTTCTAGGTAGGTTTTAGGAATTTGCTTTCCAGCTTGTTTTAATGCAATGGCTTCCCAATCGCCTACTTGATTTTTAAGTACATACGCACTAGATAGATTAATTGATTTTTGAATCACTTCATTTGAAATCTCCACACTTGGTGAGGTTTCATTATCATTATTAGAGCCACCCTCTGTTTTTTCCCAAGACTCATATTGAAAGCTAATTTGATCACCAGCTTGTAGCTTATAGCTGTCTGCTCCTACATTAGCCATTTTCCCATTAACGTAAAATGCCCAATAATTGCTTCCTTCAGCTGCAAGCCCATCAATAGAAGTAATCATCTTGCCATATTGGCTGTCACTATATTGTACTTTATCACCTAACATCACTTTCAATAATTGAAAAGCTGTCGGTTCTTCTATAAAAGCAAGGTCAGCAGCTTCCTTCATTACGCCATTAGTTCCTGAAACCTTGATTGAAACTGTTTTTTCAGGAGCAGCAGTCCAATCAACATAACGAAAACTTAATTGATCTCCTTCTTGAACAATGTACTGATCTGCCCCAACCTGCGCGGATACCCCATTTATATAGAAAGCCCAGTAAAAGTTATCTTTAGCTTTTAACCCTTTTATGCCAGTAATCATTTTTCCATAAGCGGTTTCAGAGAATTCAAGATTACTTGCACCCACTGTATTTAACAGTACTTCAAAAGCAGTAGTATTAGTTTGCAGATTTACATTTAGTTCCGGTAATAAAGGTGTTGTTAAATCATTTCCAATCACTTCAATTGTTTCTTGACTAGTTTCACCTGATGCTTGGGCAGTAGCTTGGAAGCTACCAATTACAAGAGTAAATGCTAATACAAATACAGCGAACAAATTCATACTTCGTTTAAGAACCATCCTTAAATCTCTCCTTTTTATATGAAAATCCGCATAAAAAAATCCCCCTATTTAAGGAGGAGTTATGGTTAAGAAATAAACGTTTGTTATACGTTCTAACTTAACACCCTCCTATCCACGTAGGCATTTGGTGCAATAAAAACAGGCAGGTTTCCTGGCTCATGATCAATGCTCCCTATGTCTTCCCATCCTCTACAGGACAGTGACTTTTATAGGTTGCTCCCATTTACAGTGGCGGGACCGCGTTGGCTTTTAACCAAACTTCCCTATTAAGCTAAAATCTTTTAAGATTTCAGCACCTGTTTTTTACGATTCAATTTTTTTATGTTGGCTTTATTATACAAAATGTTTTGTTGATTTGTATATCATTTTTATCATTTCTTAACAAATACTACCAATGAACTACTTAGTGATTCCTGTAAAAGTATGATTCTCTTTAACTTTTTTACTATTACCTTTTAGTCCAAACAATACCCTAAGAATAGATATTCGTTGAATCACAAAATGGTATAAGAACATGATGATTCCAAAAGATCCCATGCTTATACATAGTAGTTTACCAGGAATATTCCACGATAGCTGATAAAGATAAAAGGCTATAAATACAATAACTGGTTGATGAATAACATAGAACGGCATCGATGCTTGACTTAAATAACTAAGACCCCTCTTTGCTGTTGCAAGGTATTTATCACCCAAATAAAAAATAAATAGTATCCAATTCCAACTATTTACCACTTTTAAATAAGCAAAACATAATGATAAGAGAGTTCCATTTTTGGGCATTCCATTAATAAACCAAAAAATGTATAAAACTGAGGTTACTAGAGTGACTAATCCGATTAACATGCCTTTTTTTCTATAAAAGGTTTTAAAAGATTCTTGTGAAAAATAGATGTATCCAAATAAATAGATGACAAGATAGTAAGGTAATCCCCATCCACCTAAATTAACTATTTCTACAAACACAGCTACGATTAGAAGTATTAATGGTAAAAGTAAGTAATGTGTTAGGTTAAATCGCTGAGATACCTTAATCTTTGAATATATCGGTAATAACAATAGGGAAAACGCAAGCAAAACCAAGAGATACCATAAATGCAAGCCAAAAAATGCAAAATTCCCTGTACCATAAAACTCTAAATATACTCCATCAAAAAAATGAGGTAAAAACTCTAAAAATGTTCCCTTAAACTGTTGATTTGTTATTCGCTCTATATA
>DASQIV010000500.1:0-3959 GCA_035631415.1 Pseudoneobacillus sp.
GCCAAGCTAGCTAAACAAACGAATATGACCGATATTTATTTAACTGATAAAGAGGGTATTTTTACAACGGCGACAGAACAAGTCTCTATTGGACCCAATCTATTTTCTATTTGGGATGGATACAAGATGCTTCTAAATGGAGAAGCTACAGTCCTGCCATCTACACTCAAGGTAAAAGTGGAAACTGGAGAAATATTTAAGTTTATGGCGATCCCTCGATTAGATCAAAAGGGAATAATTGAAACCGCTATCAATTCATCTGACATTGAACTTCTATTATCCAAATCTATTCAACCGGATAATGGAGTTAAACAAATCTATTTAGTTGATAATTTTAATACGGTATTAACGGAATCCTTAGCCGATGGGGAAACAAGTGAATTTAAAAAAGGGTCTCAAATTGAAGACTCGACCATTAAGCAGGTATTCGAATCTAAAGAGCCACAAATCTCTATAGAAGGAAAACAAGGGAAGATTTATTATCCGATTATCGATAAACAGAACAATATTCCCTATGTTTTATATATTAAATTAGACACAACACCATATGCTAAAAATAGTGATTTTGGTATAGAAACGTTAAAGGGCATTGAACAACATTTTACAGAAACGTTCTTATTCACCTTAATCGTACTTATTGCGATGAGTGTTTTGATTATCAGTGGGATTGCGTGGTATGTGAGAAAACATATGAACCGATTAACGAGATTAAAGGACTCAGCGATTCGTATCTCTCAAGGCGATTTATCATTTGCTGAGGCTCAGGAAAAAGAAAACAAGGATGAAATTGGCCAATTAAGACAGGCTTTCCTTGTCATGAAAAATAACCTAGTTGATATGATTACAAGATTAAAAGAAACATCATCCCAGGTGGCATCTTCCTCGGAAGAATTAATCGCAAGTTCTGAACAAACGAGTCAGGCAGCTGAGAGTATAACCATGACCATTCAAGAAGTAGCAACGGGAGCTGAAAAACAAACAGCTAGTGTATCTCAAGGTGTACAAGTCATTCATCAAATGTCTCATGATGTTGAACAAGTTTCCTCAAACGCCAAAATGACAGCAACATTGTCTGAGGAAGCATTCCGAAAAACAATAGATGGAACGCAAATTGTAAGTGAAGCTCTAAAACAAATGGAATCAATCTTTCATAAATTTTCCACACTATCGAATGCCATTAATCGAATGAATGACCGTTCGAAAGAAGTAGAAAAGATCATTGATGTAATTGGAAGTATCGCCGATCAAACGAATTTATTAGCTTTGAATGCAGCCATTGAAGCGGCAAGAGCGGGTGAACATGGAAAAGGTTTTGCCGTTGTCGCAGATGAGGTTCGTAAATTAGCGGAACAATCGGGAAACTCGACGAAACAAATTTCGCAGCTAATCACAACAATTCAAACTGATACAGTAGAAGTGGTCAGAGAAATGGATTCCGGTAAAGAAGAATTAAACAAAGGGTTATCTGTGGTAGAACGAGCAAATGAACTATTCGTTGAAATAAAAAACGTTTTACATGAGGTAAATGCAAAAATCGTGGATGTATCACAATCCTCTGCTCAAATTTCAACTAATACTAGAAAAGTAGTAGATTCTGTCACGACGATTGCGGAAATTTCAGGAGTGGTAGCAGAAGGAACACAAACTGTATCTGCATCGACAGAGGAACAACTAGCAACAATGGAAGAAATCTCAGCATCAGCTGTTGCACTATCAAAGTTAGCACTAGAATTAGAACAAATGATTGAATCGTTTAAACTATAATAATAATTTTCACTGTCTCTCTATTTATGTGAGGCAGTTTTTTTATAATCGAATAGCACGGGGACGGTTCTCGTGCTTCATCAAACAAGGTGTTGGTGAAGCAGAAGAACCGTCCCCATGTTTCACATTGCATTAAAATAACGGACATATTATAGTTAATTATATTGAATGTCGGATTGTTTACCGTAAGTAAACCAAAAAGGATTGAGTTGTTTGGATAGAAAGCAGCAAAAGGAATACACGAAAAGAAGAATTTTTGAGACCTCACTCTCATTGTTTATGGAACATGGGTATGAGAATGTTTCGATTGATACGATTGTGAAATCGATTGGATTAACGAAAGGGGCCTTTTATCACCATTTTGTATCGAAGGATGCCATCCTGGTGGAATACTGTAACAATACAATAGATTCCTTAACGGAAAGTCTCATCAAAACAGTCGAATTAAACAAAGAGAAAGAGGTAAAGGAACTATTGGAATCATTATTTAAAAATTTCGGTGACTTCCTATTAAAAAATCACGAGATTATCCATGTCCTACTGACTCAGTCTAAAATGGCCAATATCTCGCTGGAAGAAATGTTTATAGACGAGACTTCGGCGATTTTTCAAAATGTTTTGAGTAGAGGTCTTCATAAACAAGAGTTTACATTAACCGTTAATCATGAGGATGTAAGCAAATATTTAAGTGTCTTGTTGTTTCATAAGCTAAAGGAGTCAGCAGCCACCTCTGAGACACAAAAAAATATCTCTCAAGAAATGAGAGATATGTATCAGTTATTTATACAAGGATTGTTTAAATAATATCTTCTATCAGAAGATTGGTAGAATCGATTTCGGTAACCCTACTGAAGGTGTTATGTTTAAGCGAAAATCCTGCTAACAAACCTTTGTTGAAGGTCAACGGGTAAGGATTTTCTTTTAAATCAAGAATCAATTTATGATCCTCGCTGTTGATCTTAAACCCATTTTGAAGACTTTGGTGATTCGCTTTATACGTATCGTTAAGTGTATACTTCAAGAAGTCTTGAAAAGAACGATGGGAATCTGGGATAACAGCATGCTTGGCAATATTAGAACCAACTCTTTTCAAAGTAGAAGGTCCAATACGTTCTTCAATTTCATATAAACAATCGATGAGGACAGAGGTGGATAGCCAATCCTCATTGGATTTCAAGTGATATTTATTCATAAAGTAATGAGTTAAGTCGGTATTTTGTGATAAGGCATGGATTAGGGATGCTTTAAAAATAAGTGAATTACTTCTTGGTTGCATTGACATGAACCACCTTTCTGATAAAACGATTAAACTTATCATAAAGGATAATGATGGAAATAAAAATATCTTTCTCTCAGCAATTCAAAATTTTTAAATATTTTCAAAAAATGAAGCATCAAGATTTTACGTGATGATGATTATCAATCTAGGCAAAAACCTACCACTGAATAATAAAGTGGTAGGTTTTTTTTATAGGATTTTTTACTCTGACCATATGCAAATTTGTTCGATTACTTTTGGTTATAACAATATTCCTTTTCTGTATTATCACAACGAAAAACATATTGTTAAGATGAATACGATGTTATTCACGTAAATACAAATCTAGTATTTAAATAACACAAACTATCAAATGAAGTTAATTTAAGACAACTTTACAATTTTGTCTTTTCTATATACTGTTACTCCACTTCTGGTTACGACAAGAAACATGCCTTGCCGTAACTTTACCCCCTCTGGGTTGGTGATCCTAGCCGATAAGGAGTGGATCGGGACGGTTTGCTCCAACCGCAGTAAATGGGAGCTTTATGATAAAGTCTTTGTTTACATTTAAGGAGATGCTACATCAGACTCGCAAGAGCGGGAGCTACAATAATTGGTAAAATTTTTGTCGAACAATTTTCCTTTTCTGTATTGTCAAATTATGTCATTATAGTAACGATCTATGAAAATGATCTGGTTAAAGGGGGATGATAGCTTGTTAAACCAATTGATTGAGAAAACTAGAATTCAAATGCTAGAAGATGCACAATTGTACGGTTTTACAGGAAATCGAACCGTTCAAACAAGCCAGGAGCTAGACCGTTTACTTAACTGGTTCCAGCAAAAGTATATCATTCCAGGCGTCGGTTCAAGTGAACATTACCAAGTACACGGAAGTATTATTCGAAATATTAAGAGTGGTTTAAAATATAAC
>DASQIV010000501.1:0-5146 GCA_035631415.1 Pseudoneobacillus sp.
TATCCCACACTCTCCCAAATTATAAAAGAATATGTGATATTTTATTGCTTTTGTAAATATTGGTGCATTGTTCTTGTATCAAATTATTAAACCATTTTTTACAATTTGCTTTTTAGAATGATTTTCATTTTTCACAAATCATTCACATTTATTCGTTTGTTTATGTGATAAAAATCACTGATATAAAAGGTTTACAACTCTAACATAGTGTTATATCAATAATTGAACATTTTGTGAAGTCTCAAAATAGGTATTTTACTTTTACAAATGTTTTGTATGATGAAATTAATTAAATCACATTTACGTTTTTTGAAGGGAGTGCAAAGAGATGGCGAAAACGGAATTGAATTCAAATAAGAAAATTAAAGTAGAGGAAGATTCAGCTTCACTGAAAGGAACTTTAGCATCCGTTTTCTTATTAGGTTTTTTTATTATCGTCAGTTGGGTAAGTGTTTACTTCCTATTTGTAGAACGTTTTTAATTGGAATGAAAGGGGAAAAAAGCCGTGCATTTGCATAAATTTGAAAAAATATGGCTGATATTTGGTATTGCATGCCTTATTGTATTTTTATCTGTTATTGGTGTCAGTGCTTTTTACATGGGAAACCAACCACCTAGTTGCTTAACAACGATTGATCCTGAAAAAGTTGATCAAACAGCACCATTTAATGAGCCTGGGTTAAAAAAGGTTGAAGGAAAAGAATGGGATTATGAATTAGTCTTTGTAGCGTCTGCTTTTAATTATAATCCTGGTAACGTAGAGATTCCGCTTGGTTCAAAAGTAAAAGTAATAGCAACTACAAAAGACGTTGTACATGGTTTTGAAGTAGCAGGAACAAACATTAATATGATGCTTGAGCCTGGATATGTTAGTGAATATGTTACAACATTTGATAAAGCTGGAGAGTATTTAATTGTATGTAATGAATATTGTGGAGCAGGTCACCACCTGATGCACTCCAAGATTGAGGTGATTGAATAATGCTGAACTCGAACAAAAATGAAAAAGTTGATTTTAGAGATGCTAAACTCGCAATGGCATTTTTCTATGTAGCCTTCACTGCACTTGCACTTGGTGGCTTGGCAGGACTGTTACAAACGTTAGTGCGTTCTGGTAAAGTAGAACTTCCTTGGGGAATTGACTATTATCAAGTATTAACGGTACATGGTGTGTTATTAGGACTTGTTTTAACAACCTTCTTTATTATGGGTTTCCAATATGCTGCAATCAGCAGAACTGCTGGAACTTTCACCAATGGAGCTCGTAAAACTGGTTGGATCGGTTTCTGGCTAATGACTGTTGGTACTGCTATGGCAGCCACAATGGTTTTACTAAAAGAAGCAAGTGTCTTATACACTTTCTATGCTCCATTACAAGCTCATCCTATTTTTTACATTGGATTAACATTAGTTATTGTTGGTAGCTGGGTAGCTGGTGGCGCCATGATCGCTACTTATACAAGATGGAGAAGAAACAATCCAGGACAATCGAGTCCACTTTTAACCTTTATGGCAGTAGTAAACACTGTTTTATGGATTGTCGCAACATTAGGAGTTGCAGCTACAGTACTTATTCAAATATTACCTTGGTCATTAGGCTTAGTTGATCGAATTGATATTTTAGTAAGCCGTACTTTATTCTGGTATTTCGGACATCCACTGGTTTATTTCTGGTTATTACCTGCTTATATGTGTTGGTATGCTATTATTCCAAAAATCATTGGTGGAAAGATTTTCTCTGACTCTTTAGCACGTTTATCTTTTATTTTGTTCCTATTATTCTCAATTCCAGTTGGATTCCATCATCAATTAGTAGAGCCGGGTATTGATCCAGCTTGGAAATATATTCAAGTCGTTTTAACGTTTATGGTTATTATTCCTTCTTTAATGACTGCTTTTTCATTATTTGCTACATTTGAAACGTACGGGCGTTCAAAAGGTGCTACTGGTTTATTCGGTTGGTTTAGAAAATTACCATGGGGTGATGCTCGTTTCTCTGTTCCATTTATTGGAATGGTAGCATTTATTCCGGCAGGTACAGGTGGTATTATCAATGCTTCAAACCAAATGGACCAAGTTGTTCATAATACCATTTGGGTTACAGGACATTTCCATTTAACAGTTGCAACATCAGTTGTTCTAACTTTCTTCGGAGTTTCTTACTGGTTAATTCCACACTTAACTGGCCGTGTTTTAACGAAAGACATGAACAAGCTTGCCATCGTTCAGGCAATGGTTTGGACAATTGGTATGGCATTTATGTCAGGATCTATGCATTTCCAAGGTTTGCTAGGTGCACCTAGACGTTCATCTTTCTCAGATTATGGTGGTGCACAACAAGCAGCAGAGTGGATTCCTTATCAAATCGCACAAGCAGTTGGCGGATCCATTTTATTTATTGGTATCATTTTGGTTTTAATTATCGTTATTAATCTAGCATTCTTTGCGCCTAAAGGCGAACAAGATTTCCCTGTAGGTGAAGTAGCAGAAGGTACAGAAAAGACACCTCTAGTTCTAGAAAACTGGAAACTATGGCTAGGACTTACTGCTTTCTTAATTTTATTCGCCTATACGATTCCGTTTATTGATATCATCCAAAATGCACCTCCAGGGTCAAAAGGTTTCCAACTCTGGGCAAAATAAAGCATATTAAGAGAGGTCTGACCAATTATGGTCAGACCTTTGTTATGCCACTTTGAGATATAAAGTTTCTATTTTTCCTTTGCAAATTTACGATAATGACTGAACTAAAGATCATCCCCGTTCCGACTATCTGGAACATATTCATCCCCTCATGGTAAAGAATGATACCTAATATTGTTGCCACTATCGGCTCTATTGTAGCAATAATTGCCGCTTTACTGCTTTCTACTTTTTCCAATCCTTTTGTATAAAAGATATAGGCAAGAACTGTAGGTAAAAGTCCTAAACCTAGTCCCCAAAATATCGTATTCGGTTGGAATAATAAAGGTGCTTTTTCCCATAGCGCTGTTAATGGCAGTAAAAAGGCGGTTGCAAACAGAAAAGTATAGAGAGTTATCGTAAATGGTTGGTATCTTCTTAAAGCAATTTTTCCAAAAATACTATAAAGCGCATAGCCAAGGCCTGATCCTAAACCTGTTAATAAACCTGCTAGCGTTAACGCATCTTTGCTAGTAGAACCTATTCCTGTAATAAGGATACAGCCAAGTAACGTACCTAAAACTGCAATGATTTTTTGAGTGGTCAATTTCTCTTTAAAAATAAACCTTGATAGTAAAACGACAATAGCTGGTGCAGTATAAAGTAAAATCACTGCTAAGGAAAGATTCATTTGGTTAATAGTCGTAAAATAACACCAATTAAAAAAGACAATACTTATGATTCCTGAACCTAAAAAAATAGGTATATCCTTAGCTTTTACTTTAAGTTGCTTTCGAAAAAATGCTATCCCAACAATTACCAGTAAGACGAAAGCAACGGTAACTCGAATTGCAACGATTTCCATCGGAGAAAACCCGATATCAGCTAATTCCTTTACAAATAAGGCGATGACTCCCCACAATATTGCAGCCAGTGATATCATAAAAATAGAGATTGTATTTTTCAAATTCTATTCCTCCATTTAGGTTCCAAAGCTAAAAGAAAAGGATGACAGCTTTGCCACCCTTCTCCTTTTTATGATAATTGATAAACTTTATTGTATTTCTTATATAAATAATCGACTAAATATCCAGCATTTAAGCCTTCTCCTGTTACATCATTTACGATTTCAAGAGGTTTTTTCATTTTACCAAACTGATGAACATGCTTTGTAAACCATTCCTTAATTGGTAAAAGATTACCCTCCTCTAATAATTGATCATAGTTTGGAAGGTCTTCTAACAATTTTGCTTTGAACTGTGCCGCATACATGTAACCAAGTGCATAGGATGGGAAATACCCAAAGCTCCCACCTGCCCAGTGGACATCTTGTAAAACGCCCTTTGAATCACTTTCAGGACGAATGCCTAAATATTCCTCGTATTTTTCATTCCAAATCTTTGGAAGGTCTTTTACTTCAATTTCATCATTAAATAAGCCTTTTTCAATTTCATATCGAACAATTATATGAAGTGGATACGTTAATTCATCTGCTTCAATACGAATAAGCGAAGGCTTCGATTCATTAATGGCACGATAGAATTCATCTAATTCAATATTATCGAATTGACCATCAGTATATTCTTTTAATAAATCATAGTTTTTCTTCCAGAATGATTCTGAGCGCCCTACAAAATTCTCATAGAATAAAGATTGTGACTCATGGATTCCCATGGAAGTACCAGTACATAGTGGTGTTCCAATTAAATCAGTAGAAATATTTTGTTCATAAAGTGCATGACCACCTTCATGAATCGTGCCAAAAACAGCGGTACGGAAATCATTTTCATTATAGTTTGTTGTGACACGTACATCACCAGGATTTAACCCCGTTGCAAAAGGGTGAACAGTTTCGTCGAGACGACCTGCCTGAAAATTATAGCCCATTTGTTTTAAAACTTCTAAGCTAAATTCCTTTTGTTTTTCCTTTGGAAAAGATTTGAAAAGGAAATCTGTATCTGGTTTATGATTCGATTCAGAAATACTCTTTACTAAAGGCACGATTTTCTCACGGAGTTCACCAAATACTTGATCAAGAACTTCAACTGTTATACCTGGCTCATACATATCTAGTAAGGTATTATACTTATGACCTTCATAACCCCAATATTCGATAAAACGTTTATTCGTTTCAACTAGTTTTTCTAAATAAGGAAGAAACATCTCAAAATCAGAATGTTCTTTCGCATCTTCCCAGACACTTTCTGCTTTTGACTGAAGAATCACATATTCTTTATATTCCTCGGCAGGGATTTTTTTGTTACGCTCATACTCTTTCTTACATTCCTCAAGAGTTTTTTTCGTAATTTCATTAAGGTTCTTACCAGAAAGATTCTCTATGTATGATGCCATTTCATCTGAAGTAGACATTTTAAAAACTTCTGACGAAAGCATGCCAATAACTTCTGAACGCTGCTCTACACCTTGCTTTGGCGCACCAGTTCTTAAATCCCAGTACATTAGTGAAATAGCTTCATAATAACCCATCATTTTCTTTACATAATCTAAAAAATCTCTTTCTGTT
>DASQIV010000502.1:0-6352 GCA_035631415.1 Pseudoneobacillus sp.
AACGTTTTTTGCAGTGCAACTTTCTCTTGCTTACTTCTTGCAAGCTCCACTCGCTCATTCTCAATCTGCTGCAATACTTTACCAATAGTGATAACAATATCACTTGCTTTACTTGGTTTAAGTAAGTAGTCCTTCACACCAAATTTAATTGCCTGACGCATATAATCAAACGTATCATAAGCCGTCACCATAATGAATTTGATTTGGGGATAGTCTGTACTGATTCGTTCAACCGCTTCAAGACCATTCATTCCGGGCATTTTAATATCCATTAATATAAGATCTGGCTGGAGCTCTCCTGCTAGTTGCACTGCTGCATTTCCATTTTTCGCCTGTCTGATGATAAGATCTGGAAAGTTCTTTTTTAAGATTACTTGCATTCCTTCTCGCTCTATCTGTTCATCATCCACGATTAGGAGCCTTTTCACGAGTCTCAACTCCTTATTTTCTGTATTTTTAATACTACTTTTGTTCCACATCCCTCTCCGCTAACGATATCGATCACGTCATCATATCCGAAAAAAAGCCGCAGTCGCTTCACGACATTGCTAAATCCAATTCCTGTCGAGTGCCCTTCCGTTTGGACCACATTTTCTTCGAGGATTTGTTTCATTTTATCTTCCTTCATCCCCATACCGTCATCTTCTATTTCAACAGTAATCCTTTCTTTTCCATCGATAATTCTGAACCATATATTTCCTCCCTCCTCTTTTGGCTCAATGGCATGAATCACAGCATTCTCGATAAATGGCTGTAGGGTTAAGGCTGGTATTTTCACATGTAAGCAGGAATCATCTATTTCCATATGCAACTTCAAACGTTCAGTAAATCTAGCTTTTTGAATATCCATATATTGCTGAAGAACATTCACTTCCTCATGAAGCGTAACGGACCTATCTAATCTCTTTAAGTTGTATCGCAGTAAGCCTGCGACACTTACAAGCAAATCACTCGTTTCTTCTGAGCCTTCTAAGTAAGCCTTTTTAGAAATGGTGTTGAGCGTGTTAAATAAAAAATGCGGATTAATCTGACTTTGTAAGCTACGAAACTGGCTTTCTTGCAACAGAATCTTATTTTGCTGAAGCTCATGCTCAAGCTGTGCCTTATTCTTCATTTCTAAGATTAAGTTATTGATATTAATACGCATACGATCAAAAGTCTTCGCAAGAAATGAAATTTCATCATTCGTTTCCACTTTAATTTGCAAATCAAATCGACCTTTAGATAATTCATTTGCAGCTTGAGTTAGTTTAAGCACAGGTCTCGTAATACTTAAGGAAAACCAATAGGTAGCTACTAATAGAAGAAATGTAATTAGTAGTAACAGCCATATACCAAGCTTAATGACTTCTCCAGAACGCTCGATAATACCACGATAAAAGCCGTCATATGTCTTTAGCTCTGTGTCTAGTAAACTGAGTGTCATTTCAGATATATAATTGGAAATGCGCATCGCTTCTGAAAACTCTTTCGCGGAAGCCTCCGTATCTTCTACAGACTGAAACATGAGGATACGGTTCGTTGTTTCGATCAGGTTATCAATTAAATTAATATAGTTAGTTAATATAAAAGTATTTTCAGTGTTCCTTAATTGGAATACTTCCATTTTTGCTCGTTGCATATTCTCTTTACTATGATTAAGCTGTTCTAATTTATCTTTAGAGGGATTCAGCATATAGTTATTAAGATCGGTTATTACTAGCTGGCTAGCTTTAGTGGCTTCATTCATGCTTAAGTAACGTTGAAGAATCTCATTGTACTGATTTTGCGTCTTATAATTATAAAATGTAAGCGCTAACCAAATGACAGACATGATGACAAGAATGACCGTCGTGAGCATCAATATTTTTTTTTGGATACTATTCATTTTATGTCCATCGCTTTCAAGATACGAATCTCTGTGTAATAACCTTCAGAATGAAGAGGAACGGTTTCCCCATTTAACCACTCCATTAATAATTGAACGCTTTTCTTCCCCATTTTTTCAGGAGATTGCTCGATCATCCCATCTAGCTTCCCTTGCTTAAGTAGCGACAACGACTCTGGGCCATCGTCAAATGAATAAATATAATAAGGTTCAACTTGATAGCGCTTACTAATTTCTTGAATCATTGCCCCTGAAACCTCGGCATTAACAGCTATAAATGCATCCACATCAGGCATACGGTTGAGTACATCTTGTGTAGAGGCAATGATTTGCTCCCTAGAATCAGACGTTTCCGCATACATAATTTGAACGTTAGGGTAATCCTTCAAAACATCTTGTATACCGCTCAGCCTTTGGGTTTGATAATACTCTTGTTGACGATCATACATGAGAACCACTTCTCCTGCTGAGCCCATGTCTGATATCAATTGCCTCGCAATCATTTCTCCCGCCTTATATTGATCGGAACCGATGTACGTTTTTCTTAGACTTTCTGACATTGGTACGTCATTTGCTACCGTGATAATGGGGATTCCATAGAAAGAAGCTTTAATTTTTGTTAACTGTTTAAACTCTTCCGTGTCCAGTCCCTGTATAATAATCCCATCCATTTTTGAATGGATAGCAATTTCCATTTTCTTTAAAAAATCCTCTTTGTTGTTCCCATAGCTCCCCCATACCTCAAGGTTTGCTCCATTCTCCTTGGCTTGCTTTAACGCACCCTTAGCTACCTTATCCCAAAATGGCGTCCTCATATCTTTTGTAATCAACACGAGACGATACTGCGACTGCTCTTGATTAATTTCGGGTAATTGCCAATCAGAACGAAAAACTTTTTTTGCTGATACTAAAGTAAAATGACTAAGAATGATAAATATAGAAATTAGTATGATTATTCCAATTTTTCGCAAAAGTACGTCTCCTTTCCCCCTAATCATAAACTATTTCTCATCTTACCATCTACAAAATCTTTAAGTGAATCTACTTATTACTAGGAGTTCTATGAAAGCTCGAAGGAATAAATGAACGTGAAACACAAAAAATTCATTAAAAATAAAGGATAATAGAAAAAGAGGGACTATGGTAAGCCCCTCGTTGGAAATCTATCTTTTTTTCCGAGTCATGACATCGAAAATAACAGCTCCTGCTAAGACACCTCCGCGGATCATATATTGATAAGAGATTCCAACTCCAAGAAGGTTCATTCCACTTGTAAGGGATGCCATAACGATTGCTCCGATAATCGCACCCGTTACTTTTCCAACTCCCCCTGCAGAGGATACACCTCCAACGTATGCGGCAGCAATAGCATCTAGTTCGAACAGTGTGCCTGCTGTTGTTGTAGCCGATTGTAAACGAGAGGTAAATAGAATACCGGAAAGCGCTGCCAGCATCCCCATTGAACCAAATACAATATACGTCACTCTTTTTACGTTCATACCGCTAAGATGCGCAGCTTCTGGATTACTCCCCACCGCATAAATATGTCTTCCAAGTACCGTTTTTGTTGTTAGAAAGTGATAGACAATAACAACCAATAACATAATGATGACCGTCCAGGAAAAACCGTTATAGCCAGCTAGAATATAGGTAATATAGGCAATAATAGCTGACACAAACACCAATTTAAGAGTGAATATCCCTTTTGATACCACTTCAAATTCATATTTTATTTTGTTTCTGCGTGTAGAAAAATCGCTGTAAATATACAATAAAATACCCAATAATCCCACAAGTAGTGAAAGTAAATGTAATCCGTTAACTTGTAGAAGAGATGGAATGTATCCATTACCGATTGCATTAAAAGTATCATCTTGAATGATAATGGTACCTGTTTTTTCCGTCACCTGAAGAATCGCACCCCTAAAGATCAGCATTCCTGCTAGAGTAGCAACGAAGGAAGGAATCCCAATTTGGGCAACTAGTAAGCCATTGATTAGTCCGATGATCACACCAAGAATCAGTATGATTGGAATTGCAACAAGCATAGGCATTCCCGCTTGTGTGAGTAGAATGGCCACTATTGCGCCAAGGAAACCAGCTAGATACCCTACCGATAAATCGATGTGTCGAATCACAATAACTAGTGTCATACCTACGGCCAATACGGCAATATAGCCTGCTGAATCTAGTAAGTTACTGATATTACGGGATGACATGAAAAGCCCGTTTGTCATGAAAGAAAATGTAAGTATAATGACGAATAAGGCAATATACATGCCATAGTCACGAATATTTTCACTGATTAAGACTCTAGCTTCACGGAAAAAGTTCATCGATTTTAACCTCCTATTGCGTAGCAAGTTGCATAATTTTTTCTTGATTAGCTTCTTCGATTAACAACTCACCTTTCATTTCACCTTGGGCCATGACATAGACACGATCACTCATCCCAAGTACTTCACCAAGCTCTGACGAAATCATGATAATGCTCATTCCTTCATGAATAAGCTCGTTCATAACTGTATAAATTTCAAATTTAGCACCTACATCAATGCCACGCGTCGGTTCATCTAATATAAGCAGTTTGGGAGACACAAACAACCATTTCCCTAAGGACACTTTCTGTTGGTTTCCACCACTTAGATATCCTAC
Organism: Pseudoneobacillus sp.; assembly: GCA_035631415.1. Classification (GTDB taxonomy): domain Bacteria; phylum Bacillota; class Bacilli; order Bacillales; family Cytobacillaceae; genus Pseudoneobacillus. Next base: position 4,523 of record DASQIV010000502.1, read on the forward strand.
GTTTTGTTCCAAGGAAGAAGCTTTAATGGAGAGGGAATTTTTATACTGATCTGCCATTTTTATTTCTTCATTGTCGTTAACAATTCCATTTGAGCTAATACCCTTTAGATTAGCAGCCGAAATATTGTTCTTAATATCTTGAATCAAAAACAAACCATCGCCTTTGCGGTCTTCCGTGACATATGCGATACCAGCCTTGATAGCATCACTAGTATGTTTTAGGGCAGTTGATATACCATCCAACACTAAATCCCCCTGCAGTTTGTATGACTTTGCATTTCCAAAGATACTAAGGGCAAGTTCTGTTCTCCCTGATCCCATCAAGCCAGCTATTCCTACGATTTCACCCTTTTTCACATGAAGATTAACATCCTTAAAGACTTGTCTACCCAATTGGGGATCATAGGCGGTCCAATTATATAATTCTAGAATTTTCTCACCTGTGGTTTTCTTATCCCGTTTTGGATAAATATCATCAATATCGCGACCAACCATGTTCTTAATAATCATATTTTCAGAGATTTCTCCCTTAGAGGCATCTAATGTACAAATCGTTTGTCCATCACGGAGTACCGTTGCTTTATCAGCAATGGAAATCACTTCTTTTAATTTGTGTGAAATCATGATGCAGGTAATTCCCTGATTTTTCAGCTCGCACAAAAGTTCTAGAAGATTTTCACTATCATCCTCATTCAAGGCAGCTGTCGGCTCATCTAGTATTAGAAGCCTTACATCTTTGCTTAATGCCTTAGCAATTTCAACAAGCTGACGTTTTCCTACCCCCAAATCTTTTATAAGAGTGTCGGGGTTTACATCCAACTTCACCTTTTTCAGCATTTTTTTGGCTTCAACAATTGTTTGATTCCAGTCGATGATCCCACCACGTTTAACTTCGTTACCAGCAAAAATATTTTCATAGACGGTAAGGTCAGGAAACAATGCTAACTCCTGGTAGATAATAGCAATTCCTACCTTTACACTGTCACTGATTTTGTTAAACTTTTGGACACTGTCTTCGAACACGATATCCCCTTCGTAGGATCCATACGGGTAAACGCCACTAAGCACTTTCATCAGAGTGGACTTCCCTGCCCCGTTTTCCCCTATTAAACAGTGAATCTCACCTTTTTTCACTTTAAAATTGACATTGCTGAGTGCTTTAACACCTGTGAAATGCTTGGAAATCTGATTCATTTCCAAAATATATTCACTCATCATGATTCCCCCTAACAAAGAACAACTGTTTCAATCGCGAAATAGTGATAGACTTCTCTATCACTATTCCGCCGGACTTCAATTTTATTCAATACCAGTAAATTCGCTAGCTTCGTAGTAACCAGAATCAATGAGTTCTTTCTTTACATTGTCTTTGTTCACGACAATAACATCTGTTTGTTTGGCTTTTATATCCGCCTTGCCGTTATTGTAAGAACCAGTGGTTTCAGGTGTTTTCTCATCTAAGATACTAACAGCCATCCCCATTGCATCCTTTACAAGCGTTCGTACATCCTTAAATACAGTCATAGATTGTTTTTCGTCAATCACATATTGAATAGAAGCTTTCTCAGCGTCTTGACCTGTAACGACATAACTAGAAATATCACCGTCAGATGCAAATACATCTGCGATCGAACGAGCTGTGCCGTCATTCGGCGCAAGTACTGCGACATCACCCTTCATGTCTGCCGGAGCAGCCGTTAAATGAGTTTGAGCTTTGTTTTTCGCTTCGTTTGGATCCCAGTTTGTTGTTACTTGACCTAGAATATTACTTAATTGGTCACGAGACAGTTCTGCTGTATCCTTCAAGCTTTCCGCTTCGCTTGAGTTCGC
>DASQIV010000503.1:0-6631 GCA_035631415.1 Pseudoneobacillus sp.
ATGTTAAAGATCAATTAGTTGGATATGGAATCCGACAGCCGAATTTATTTGCTCTATCTAGTTTAGTAGGATTAAAAGAAAAACAGAAAGCGGAAATATCAGTATCCTCCCATTTGAATGAATTTGAAGAGGCCTTCTATCAATTCATCTCAAGGGACCTTTTACAAACGTCCTTAGCTTCAGCGGAAAATGATCTAGAAAGAATCATGAAGGATATAGAGGGACTCATTGAGGCGTCCAATCAAGATGAATCTCTTAAAATGAAAAGGAAGAAAGAATTAATTGAAGAAAAAACGATAGTCTTTGAATTGTTAACGAAGCAGTCTGTAGGCTATGTCGAAACGAGGGTTTCTCAAGAGTTAAATGAACTAGTTTTTTATATCAAACAAAGAGTTTTCCTTCGCTTCAATGACTTTTTTAAAGAATCATTTAATCCTTCTGTATTACAGGACGATGGAAGAAATCTAAAAAAGGCATTACGTTCATCCCTAGAGGAATTTCTAGCTAGTATAGGTTATGATTTTGCCCAAGAATTACGTGCTACATTATTACGAATGGATTCATTTTTAAGAAAACAGTTAGAGGAATATCATAATCGCTTATTAGATCAATTAATTGCAATTAATAATCAAATAATGATAACTTTGCCCGAATTTAATCAAGATCGACAAATAGAATTTGTAAATGCATTTGATCATTTGAACAGAGAATTATTCCAAAAAGCATTGTCTACCTTTAAAAATCCAAAGAGCTTTTTTGAAAAGAATGAGAAAAAGATGATGATGGAAGAACTGCATCAGTTACTGCAAATGCCAGCAGACGAATATTTACAAAATGAGGGACAGAAGTTAAATCAATTTTATTTGAAGCTACTACATCATTTATTTGAACAGAAAATATCACATACGAAACTAGAAATGGATGCATTTTACGATCGTTATATTTCTTTGCTTGATCAAAAAGGTCAATCGGAAGAGCTATTACAGGTATTGTCAAAAATAAAATAAATAACAGTGTTCCGTTGTTGAAGGTTGCCGTATGAAAACATAATGGCAACCTTTCAAATTCTATGTGGGGGGCAATTAAATGAAGAATATTGTCAATAAGGAATGGTTAACAAAAGAACTTGGAGCCAGTAATCTTGTGATTTTAGATTGTCGTTTTTCTTTAGCTGAACCTGAAAGTGGATTTCAATCCTACCAGGATTCTCATATACCAGGAGCCGTTTACTGCCACCTAGAAAAAGATTTATCAGGACCAGTTCAGAAACATGGAGGAAGACATCCATTACCAGAGCTTAATTCCTTTAAACGATTTTTAGAAAATGCGGGTATTTCAAATGATACTGTCGTTGTTGCTTACGATAATGGAGAAGGTGCTTATGCTTGCCGTTTATGGTGGTTAATGAAATATATTGGCCATGAAAAGGTATATGTTTTAAATGGTGGATGGCAGAAATGGGTGTCTAATGGGCTTTCTATAGAAAGGGTCATTTCAGCTAAACCGAAACAGGCAAATTATCAGATTCATCTTCAACCTCAGTTATTGGCTTCTTACGAAGACGTAAAAAACATGGTAATAAACCAACGAGAAAAGACGGCTTTAATTGATTCCAGGGAGCCAAAACGATATTTAGGATTTGAGGAACCAATTGATAAAGTAGCAGGTCGAATACCAGGAGCCATTAATAAATTTTGGAATGAAGGATTCGAAAATGGATGTTTTAAACCTATAGAGAAGCAAAAAGAACGCTTTAAAGATATCGGACAGGATGATTCGATTGTCGTTTATTGTGGTTCAGGAGTAACAGCAGTACCAAATTATTTCATTTTACATGAACTAGGGTTTCAGAACCTAAAACTATATATAGGAAGTTACAGTGATTGGATTTCGTACGAAAATAATCAAATAGAAAAAAATTAATGTAAATATAGGATAATTAGTTTCTAATTCTAATTTTCCTTTTATTTTCCATTTAATATTTTTTTTTGTATAATGGTAAAAGATTACATTGTGATATATAGAAAAACAGCAATGTTTTAGGGGGAAAACTGATGAATGGATATACTGTAACGAAAAAAAAGAGGACAGACTTTAACCACGTATTACTATCATTTGCTTTTATATTAATATTTTCAGCCATTTTAAGTCCATTATTTATTGTATTGCCGCTACAAGAAATAATCTATAAACCAACTGGATATTGGTTTTTTGGTCCGCCAAGGTTAGCATTTGGAGTATTTATCGGAGGAATTTTATTACTATCATTTGTTTTATTAGGAAAGGTTTGGCTTGTATCAAGTGAAAAATATACAAAAAAGATGAAAAATGCATTTTATATTAGTGTTCTATTGTCTATTTTCATGATGTATTTAGGTATTGATACTTACCGATACGTAGATGGCGACGCCATCCATGTAAATTCTTTATTTAGCTTTTCAGAGAAAAAATATAACTGGACGGACATCGAAACAGCAACTGAAACGGTTAATAGAACTAAAGTCATTTTTGATTTTACATTTAAAAATGGAGACAAGTATCATATTCTTTTAAATGAATTTGAACGTAAATCGTGGAGTCTTATTAACTTTGAAATTGAGGAAGCTGGAGTCAAATTAAAAAGGCACCAAGTTCAACAGTAATTGGTAAAGATTATTTTATAATTTTACAAGTTCACCATGTTATAATGAAAAAATGTTAATAAGAACAGGGGGAACTAGAATGAATGAACAAAAAACATCCTCACATATTTTGTTAGTTGATGGTATGGCTCTGCTATTTAGAGCATTTTATGCAACAGCAATGACTGGTCAATTTATGATTAATTCAAAAGGGGTCCCAACAAATGGAATCTCTGGTTTCCTTAAACATATGTTAACGGCCGTTTCAACATTTAATCCTTCTCATTTAATTGTTTGCTGGGATATGGGAAGTAAAACTTTCAGAAGTGAGCTTTATACAGACTATAAGGGGAATCGAGCAGAAGCACCTGTGGAATTAATTCCTCAATTTGATCTTGTTAAAGAGGTAGTAGCTTCCTTTGATATTCCTAATATTGGATTAGCAGGATATGAAGCAGATGATTGTATTGGGACAGTAGCCCAAACGTTAAAAGAAAATATGAAAGTTTCCATTTTAACGGGTGATCAAGATATTCTTCAGTTATTAGATGAGAATATATCTGTTATCTTATTAAAAAAGGGATTTGGTAATTACCTTGTTCATACACCGGAGAGTTTTTATGAAGAAAAAGGGATTATGCCTAGACAAATGATTGATCTAAAAGGTTTAATGGGTGACCCAAGTGATAATTATCCTGGTGTTAAGGGAATTGGTGAAAAAACAGCACTAAAGCTCTTGCAACAATATAATAGTATTGATGGAATTCTTGAAAATTTGCCGGACTTGTCTAAATCACATCGAGCAAAAATTGAGCAGGACTTGGAAATGCTACATTTAAGCAGAAAATTGGCTGAAATTAAATGCGATGTGCCGATCTCATGCTCAGTAGAAGAATCCCAATTACTTTACAATCGTGGTAAAGTAATGACAATGTTGGAAGAGTTTGAATTAAAAGGAATTCAACGCTTTTTAGCACCTGAGAAGGAATATGCTTAAATTTGAAGGGGATTACTCATCATAGAGTAATCCCTTTATTTTAATCCAACTTTTATTTAGTATTTTTCTTTTTCGCTGCGTTTTCTAATTTGCTTTTTGGTTCTTCGGCAAATTCAGCATCCTGACCATATCCTTGAGGATTTACGCCAGGTGCTTTTGTGCCACGATTCGTATGATGATTTTTATTTTTTCCCATCTACCTTCACCTCCGTTTATAGTATGACCGCTTCGAATAATAAAAGTCATTGAACTTCAAAATAAAAGGAGAGGGGTGAAGAAAATTGAACAAAGGTGTCTATATTGCACTAGCAAGTATTGGGCTCGCCCAAGCTGCCAAAATTCCAATTCACTATGTGAAAACAAAGGAATGGCGGCCAGAATTATTTTATCAAACGGGTGGAATGCCAAGCTCCCATTCAGCTGGAGTTTCCTCCTTAACTACGTATATAGCTCTTTCTCGAGGGGTTCCAACCATTGATTTTGCTTTGTCCCTCGTTTATGGATTAATCGTTATGTATGATGCTCAAGGGGTAAGAAGGCAAGCAGGACGACTAACGCTAAAGGTAAATGATTTAGATGAGCTTGTAGATAAAATCAATAAGGAACAACCAGTAAAATTTGTAGAAAAATCTCCAGATAAGTTAAAAGAAATGTTAGGTCATGAGCCTGAGGAAGTCATTGGCGGTGCCGTTTTTGGAATCGTAACTGGCGCTTTAGGGTATGCCCTTACAAAAAAGGATAGAAAAATGTCGAAATTTAAGGTAAAATTTAGGGACTGGATGTTAAGTTAATAAGTGGTAACGAATGGGGAAAGAAATGGGTCAATTAGAACAGTTTTTAGCTACCTTAAAAGCAAAGGGATTTCAATTACAAGAAGATGCAATTGGGTTTATCTACTTTGGTAAACATTTTACCAATGCGCCCGAAGATGTCATCATTGCTGCGATTGAACTAACTTTAAAGGCACAAAAAAGTTTTGACGGAAGTTTTTATATTTCACTGCTTGAAACGTTTACTGTCCAAAAAGTACAATCTAGAGACGATGCTCTAAAACTTTTTAATGAATTACTTATATAAAAATAGGGACTGAATTTCAGTCCCTATTGCATTTCTTTTGATAATTTATTTTTTCGAAAAGGTAGGAAACGGTCTGAAGGTAACTCAGCAAAGACCATCCCTAAAAATATAAATAAACAACCGATTATGGCACTTATCGAAAGTCGTTCTTCTGCCCAAAAATAACCGGCTATAGCTGCAAACACTGGCTCCATCGCAAATATTAAAGCAACTCGTGTAGGAGTCGTATATTTTTGAAATCGAGTTTGAGCAAAAAAAGCAAGGGCTGTGGCAAATATAGAAGTGATAAGCAAGGCAAGTATCACGCTAGGTGTTGATAGAACATTTATGTGAACCATTTTATTAAAATCTTCAAAGATAAAAGAACAAATCGTTGATAAAACCGAGACAGTTAAAATTTGAATCGTTGTTAAAAGTAACGATGGAAATTGCTCACTGAATTTGCCTGTAAAGATAATATGCATGGCGAATCCTAATGCGCAAATCAGAACAAAGAAGTCACCGATATTTAAAGCGGCAATATCCGTCATGGTTAATAAAAATAAACCTATGGTTGCAATACTTACCCCAATTATTGCTGGAAAACTAGGTCTTTGCTTTAATACTAAAAAAGAAAAAAGTGGTACTAGGACAACACTAAGTCCAGTAATAAATCCAGCTTTTGATGAAGTAGTATAAAGTAAGCCGATTGTTTGGGTAGCATAACCAAGAAATAGCCAAAATCCAAGCATAATACCTGATAAAATCATTTTTTTGTTTAAAAACTTAAGTTGTTTTTTTTGAAAAAGGAGTAAACATAAAGCTAAAATGATAAACGCAAAAAAGAATCTAATTCCATTAAAGGCAAATGGCTCCATTGTTGAAATCGCATTTTGTACCAAGACAAATGTTGTTCCCCAAATGAAGGTGATAAAAAGTAAACTTAAATCAGCATAGGTTGTTTTTTTCATCTAGATGCATCCTCACTTACATTTTTTCGAATGGCTATTCTAGCCAACTCATCCGCTACCTTATTCTCACTACTAGGAATCCATTTTAAAAAGAATAAATCAAATTTCTGAATTAGTAATAATGCTTTTTCTAATAAGGGTGCAAAGGTTTTATTTTTCACAAATTCTTTTTCAATACCTCGGTTAACAAGCTCGGAATCTGTTCGAAAAGATACCGTTTTGAAATTTAGATCCAAACAAATTTCAAGAGCCTTTATTAACGCGTGATATTCAGCTTCGTGATTGGTCATAATGCCTAATGGTAACGAAAAACGTTCAACTTTACCGTTTCCTTTAATAAAAATGCCTGCACCGCTTGGTCCAGGATTTCCTGCAGTTGCGCCATCAATATAAACTTCAATCAATGCTAAATCCTCCATTAACTACATAGACTAAAGGTAAGTTTATCATAAAAGAATAAGAGAGGGAAAAAAAAGGTAATATTCATATTAAAACTATACATCCTAAAACTAGAATATATAGAAGAAAGGCTGAGTATAAATGAAATACAAAATAGAGTGGAGCTATAAAAGAAAAGGACTATCAGCCGTTACATTTTATTCAGAATGGGTTGATGGAGATGAAGTAATTGAATTAGGAGAAGAAATTGAAAAATCGGGAAAAGCAGCTGAACTTTTTTTCTACGATGAGCTTGGTACTTCTTGGACATTAAAAGATATGAAGAAGCTAACATTGGAAGTGGAAGAAGAACCACATGATATTACGGTTTATTTTGATGGAGGATATGATGAAAGCTCCAGAAAGGCTGGTTTGGGAGCTGTTATTTATTATAAAGAAGGAAAAAAGAAATATCGTGTTCGCGCAAATGAACAATTTTCGGATATTAACTCCAATAATGAAGCAGAGTATGCTGCTTTCTATTTTGCCTGTAATATACTAGAGGAATTAGGTGTACAACATATGGTTTGTGAATTTAAAGGTGATTC
>DASQIV010000504.1:0-4958 GCA_035631415.1 Pseudoneobacillus sp.
TGGGGCATTTGGAAGGTACAACAAAAAATAAATTTATTAAAAGAGAATCGGTGATGGCCGACAGAAGCAATGTGGAGTGCTTTGAAAACTCCGAAATCGCAGAAAACCTCTTTTTATCAGAAGGAACTGTGAAAAACTATAAATTTGAAATCCATGATCGGGTAAAATTAGCGACGAAGGTGTTTTTTTAGTTTTGATCATAAACTGGGTGGAATTTTCCATCTGGTTTTTATTTTTATCTTGTCAGAAAAAGGAAAAGAGTTTACAATATTATTGACCAGTGTTCAATAAAGAAAAGGTGATGTATTTGACTCCTAGAAGAGCTTCTCAAAATGAACTAACAAAAAATGTTATTTTGGATGTAGCACGTGAACTATTTGCTTCAGAAGGCTATGCCTCTCTTTCAATGAGGAAAATTGCAAATGTACTCCAATGTAGTCATGGTGCCATTTATTATCATTATAAAAACAAAGCAGAGCTGTTCTATGAGATTATTGCCAATGATTTTGAGAAGCTAGACCAAGAGCTATTAGATGTCATGAATGATAGTAGTCTAACTAAAGAGGATAAATTGTTCCACCTTTTATACAGGTATATTAAGTTCGGACTGACACATCAAAATCATTATGAAGTCATGTTTTTGATCAAGGATGATGATGTGAAAAGCTATCTTCAGGAAGGACCTAATAAAAGCTTACAGTTATTTGGTGAAGTAGTCAGTTCAGCCTTGATGAAGCCATTATCAACAAAGGATGTTTATTCGTTATTTTTAAGCCTTCACGGTTTTGTAACGCATTTTTGCCGTGCTGAAACGACATTTGAGGATATTAAAGAACTTGCTGAATCACATGTGATATTTTTAATAAAGGCTTTGAAATAGATGAAATGACTAGATCATTTCATATTTGTTTGAAGATGTTTGAACAGCGGTCAATTAGATGAAATGACTAGGTCATTTCAATTTATTTGAAATGTTTGAACGGTGGTCAATTAGATGAAATGACTAGATCATTTCAATTTATTTGAAATGTTTGAACGGTGGTCAATTAGATGAAATGACTAGGTCATTTCATATTTATTTTGAAGTTGTTTGAACAGTGGTCAATAAAATCACAAGGGGTTGAATAATATGAAAAAGGTGCTTGTCTTAGGAGCTACGGGTGGGATGGGTTATTCATTAGTGGAAGAACTAGTAAGCAGAAAGATTGAAACCATTGCATTTTCGCGTTCAAAGGAAAAATTAGAGCAATTTAGCAAAGAGTGGGGAACATATGCGACCATATATAATGGGAATGTCTTGAATAAGTCGCAATTGAAAGACGCTGTATCAAAGGTAGATTCCGTTTTTCATGCCATTAATATACCTTATCAAAATTGGGACCCAAATCTTTTTAACATACTATCTCAAATCCTCGAGGAATGTAGCACACAGAAAAAATCCCTCATCTATGTCGATAACATCTACGCTTACGGAATCCAACATCATAAAGTTCATGAATTAACAGAGAAAAACCCACATACCAAAAAAGGAAAAATTCGTTTGAGGCTCCAAAAGGAAATTGAGGATTCAGGAGTACCATACATCATTGCTCATTTTCCTGACTTTTATGGACCAAAGGCAGAGAGCACGTTACTACAATATACATTTGAGCAACTATTGAAGAAAAACAAAGCAGGATTAGTGGGCAACACGGATTTACAAAGAGAGTTTATTTACATTAAGGACGCAGCGAAAGCTCTTGTAGAGTTATCTTTACGGGATGAAGCCTATGGAGAGGAATGGAATATTCCTGGAGCAGGAACAATATCAGGAAAGGAAATCGGGCATATTGTTTCAAAACACTTACAAAAAGACATTAAACTAAAGGCGATTCATCGTTGGATGATAAATGCTCTTGGAATCTTTAATCCTTTTATGAGGGAATTCTCAGAAATGATGTATCTAAATGAAAATCCAGTTTATTTGGATGGATCAAAATATGAAGAGAGAATTGGACCCATTCCGAAAACTGCATTTGAAATAGGTATTGCTGAGAATTTAAATGAATTAGCCATAAAGAATTTAGCGAATAAATAGCAATTAAAAACGCTAGGATTTTATGATCCAGGCGTTTTTAATTTTAAAGAAATATGAGTGAAATTTTTATAAAAAAAAGCTCCAAACAACATGAAGAAATAATCCTAATCCCGCAAAAAACACTCCAAGACAAGCAAGACTTGCGGGTGTTCCCCATTGAATATCTTTCATTTTAATCCCCCCAATCTTTTAATCTAATTATATATAAAATAGGAACTTTGTCCTATATTTTTTCTGAATCTTTAAAATTAAAAAACATTAATTGATAACGTTAATCATATGAAAGTTATGATCACAGTCACTATTAAGAGAACTCGTTACACTGGATAATAAATCCAGTAAATAGAAGACGAGGAAGAGTGATCATAATGAAAATGTTAAAACTTTTAGTTTGGTTGATATTATTAATAACTGGGTTTGTCGGTAACTTCTCACCTGCAATTGCCGAAAAGGCTGATTACCAAGAAATTGATCAATATATAAAAGAACAAATGAAGGAACAGTCCATTGTTGGTTTGTCCTATGTAATTGTAAAGGAAGACAAAATCGTTCAATCAAATGCATTTGGTAACGCAAATCTGAAAAATAAACTAACACCGAAAACTCCAATGAGAATTGGCTCACTAAGCAAGTCCTTTACGGCTTTAGCGATTATGCAATTAGTTGAAAAGAGTGAGATTGATTTACAAGCTCCCGTAACAACATACATCCCGTGGTTTCAGTTAAAGAACAATAAGGAATCATCGAAAATAACCATCATCCAGCTACTCAATCAGATAAGTGGAATACCTGGTGATGCAGATATGAAATTAGGGAACGATTTGAAAGGTAAGAGCATAGAAGAGACTGTGAAGCTTTTGAATAACGTTGATCTCTCCCATCCTATTGGAATGGAGTTTGAGTATTCCAATTTTAATTATGTCACTTTAGGCTTAATCGTCGAAAAAGTATCAGGTGAAACACTCGGGCAATATATAGATCAACATATATTAAAGCCATTAAAGATGGAGAACAGTTATACGTCTGTAAAGGAAGCAGAGAAACACGGATTATCGAAAGGATTCTCTTCATGGTTTGGAGGTCATTATCCAGCTAAGACTTTTATGGATGACCTACCTAATTTTTTAGCAAGCGGTTATATGGTTACGAGTGCGGAGGATCTTGGGAAGTACATGATCGCTTTCATGAATGGTTCCACCATACTTTCGGCAGAGGGGTTCAAACAACTACAAACTCCTTCAGCTACATCCAAAATGATGATGAATGGAGAGTACTACGGTAATTATGCGATGGGGTGGTTTAGTCGAGATGTACAAGGAATCGATGTAATTGGTCATGCGGGTGATCTCCCATCAGTCGCACAGTCAGATATGTACATCCTTCCAGAAACCAAGGAAGCCATTGTGATTCTTTCAAATACGAATAACAATTATGCACCAGGTAGCTCCCATATGATTACCGATGGAGTTGTTAGCCTGTTAGCAGGTAAGGAGCCTATTCGTAAAAACAATCAAAAAGCATTCCAACATTTTTATATGATTGTTGATGGAGTGATCATAGTTTTAATACTTTTAATGGTTTTGTCATCCCTTCATTTGAAAAACTGGAAATTAAAACTGATAAAATCCAATTCTTTCGTAAGAATGATGAAGATAGGTGTAATGATTCTTCAACTTGTTCTTCCAGCTATTTTCTCCATGGCAGTGCCGAAATGGTTGCATCTTCCAAAATGGGGTATTATTTCGGCTGTCCAACCAGATATCATCATTACCATCGAAGTGGTTCTGTTCATGATTTTTCTAATGGGGGTTGGTAAATTATTTTTACTAAAATGGCAATCTATAAAAAAGATCAAGCAATTGAAAGAAATGGATACGGGAAGGTAACTCTTTTCTATTGAACAATAGTATTGTTTGGATTTTTTCAGTAAGTAGGGGTACAATTTAGAACGTAGCAGTAACGGAAATTATTATTGGTGGTGAAAGTTTTGATTGCAAAAACAGAAGAGGATATCAATGGTTTAAAGGAAATAGGGAAAATTGTTGCAGAAATTCGGGATGAATTGGTTCAAAGAACAAAACCTGGAGTGACGACGAAAGAACTTGATGATATAGCAGGAGAGCTTTTTGAAAAGACGGGAGCTGTTTCAGCTCCGAAAGGAATTTATGATTTCCCTGGTTTTACATGTATTAGTGTGAATGAAGAGGTAGCCCATGGGATTCCGGGAAGTCGTGTGATTCAAGAAGGTGATCTTGTTAATATTGATGTATCTGGATCTAAAAACGGCTATTTTGCTGATACAGGTGTTTCCTTTGTTGTTGGTGAAGGTAATGAAAAATTAGCGAAAATATGCGATGTTGCAAAAGAGGCATTCGAAGAAGGACTTAAAAAAATTAAGCCAGGTTCGAAAAAGAGCGGAATCGGAAAAGCAGTTATTCAAACGGCTAGAAAACATGGGTTAACCGTGATAAAAAATCTAACTGGTCATGGTATTGGACGTTCTATCCACGAAGCACCTGACCATGTCTATAATTATCATGAACCATGGGATGATGAATTGCTGAAGGATGGAATGGTCATCGCATTTGAACCATTTATCTCTACAAAGGAAGAAGAAGTTTTCCAATTAGATGACGGTTGGACGTATGCAACAGAAGAAAGTTATGTTGCCCAGTATGAGCATACGTTGATTATTACAAAAAATGGTCCAGTAATCTTAACTTTATAAAAAAAGGAAAAGAGCCTTCATACGTAAGGCTCTTTTCCTGTTTAATAAATTCATTGGAAGTGGAAATAAGTCCAGGGATTGTCATATTTAAAGATATATTTATATTTATATTTAAAAGAAAGGATGGCAGCAAGGATTTATCGGAATACAGCA
>DASQIV010000505.1:0-3043 GCA_035631415.1 Pseudoneobacillus sp.
CGAAGAGTGGAATTAAATTTGATGAAAAGGCATTATTAATTATTGCAGCTATTACATTACATAATATTCCTGAAGGTCTTTCCGTTGGAGTGAGCTACGCTTCTAATCATGGAGAAACTGGAAACCTAATTGCCTTTGCAATAGGTTTTCAAAATGCACCTGAAGGATTACTAGTTGCCTTATTTTTAATCAATCAAAAAATAAATAAGTTTAAAGCTTTTATCATATCTACCTTAACAGGTGCAATTGAAATTGTGACTTCATTACTAGGATATTATCTTACTTCTTATTTAGATGCACTTGTGCCTTACGGTCTCGCTTTTGCAGCTGGAGCAATGTTATTTATTATCTATAAGGAGTTAATACCCGAAAGTCATGGGGACGGAAATGAAAGGAATGCCACCTATTCATTTATTGTAGGATTGCTATTTATGATTTTGATAATCGATTTCTTCCAATAATAGAAAAAAAGGAACTGGTGTCTCAAACTTGCGATGAAATAGGAGAATATTTAAAAATAAGAGATTCTCAGTCCGCACAATAATTTATTTAAGGGCTTTATGGAAAAAGCCTGATACATAAGACAAGCTCAGAGCCATATAAACTCTGAGCCTAATTGTATGCAGTTTATGGTGCAGGTTAACCTGCGAACTCAAACCCTATTTAACCTGTTATTTAGGTTTTCCCACTAAACTTGACTACTGGAAATTTTTCAGTACTTTTTTACATTTATATATATATAATCTCTGACGTCAAAGATGCTTTTGGCCAAACTAGCATATGTTGAATAGAGATTTTTACAGCTTTATTATTTTTTGATTCGTTGCGAAAGGTACATTGGTATTCATAAATTAATTTATCAAGTTCTTGACTATAATGTAAGGTTTCTTGGCTAGTATACCCAGTGAATTTTGCTGACACCATCATCATTTCTCTAATCTCATTAATTTCTTCTAGCATTCGATTTGAATGCCCCTTGTCTGTCTGAAACAACTCATATTCCTCCTAATCCACTTCCACTTAACAAGCAACTTATTTAGTATACTTGAAGAAGTATGACAATAATTTGAATAAATGTAAATAGTATCGCAATTTTAGACAAAAGTTCTATCCAACCCTATGAATTCGACAATAATTTTAGAGGAAATTACCTATTTTTCGACATATTTTTAGTCGAAATATAGTAAAAAAGTCCCAACACCTAGGTGAAGGGACTTGTAATAGATATTATGCTTTTAATTCCTCTTTTTCATAAATTGGTACCCAACCCTCTGTTGTGACAAAGATACGAACGGCAACGACTTTTCGATCTTCTTTTAAGGTAAAGTAATGGCGAATATTTGGTGGAACCGAAATGAGGTCACCTGGCTCTAAATGTACTTCAAAGAATGAATCGTCTTTTCCTTGGATAATAAAAACTCCGTGTCCACTAACGATAAAGCGAACTTCATCATCAGTATGATGATGCTCCTGTTGGAAATTGACAAGAAGTGTTTCCAAATTAGGAGTATTTTCAGATAACGATATTACGTCTTGTGCTTTGTAGCCTCTTCTTTCAGAAATTGCACTAATTTCACTACCAAATGTTTTTAAAATCTCTTCCTTCTCTTCATCAGATAGCAAATATTTTTCATTAAGATTAGATGGAAGCTTTGTAATGTCCCAGTGTTCATAGATAACTTCTTGGCTTGTTAAAAAGTCTAATACTTCCTCTTGATTTTCAATTAATTTCCCGTTTTCTTGAAATTGGATGTATGCCATTTCATTTCCCTCACTTATATTAAATATTTATACTACTTTAAATAGCTGGAAAGGTTTATGCTCTAGTAATCTTAGCTGATATCGGAATAAAAACTCTGAAGCTTCTAAAATTTTCTTCGCTTCAAAGGCTGTCTTACCCCAAACAGTGATACCGTGGTTACGGATTAATACTGCACCAGAGTCACTATGAATATGTTCAGAGAAAGCTTTTGCTAAGGATGGAATATGCGCGTAATTAGGAATAATTGGAATCTTTAAAACTGCATCCTCATCCCACTTATCAAAAGCTTTGATTAACTCTTGACCTTGAAAAGTTACTTCTCCATGATCTCCATAAATCTCAGATATCACATTATTATCAATAGTATGAACGTGTAAGCTGCAACCTGCATTTGTTCGTCGGTAAATTTCAACATGCAACAAAGTTTCTGCTGATGGTTTTAGATTTGTTTGAGTAGCTGGGCGACCAAACTGATCTACTAATAAAAAGTCCTCATCTGTTCTTTGCCGCTTATCTTTCCCACTTGCCGTTACTAGAAATTGTAGAGGATCGTTTTGAACCTTAATGGCTAAATTCCCACTGGTCCCCATAAACCAATCACGCTCAGCAAGCTCA
The DNA here is from genome assembly GCA_035631415.1 of Pseudoneobacillus sp. Taxonomy (GTDB): domain Bacteria; phylum Bacillota; class Bacilli; order Bacillales; family Cytobacillaceae; genus Pseudoneobacillus. Next base: position 2,378 of record DASQIV010000505.1, read on the forward strand.
TCCTTTACATCTGCTAATTCATTCCATTTTTCATTTAACATCCGCTTGGCTCACCCCAATCACTTTTTTAATTGAATCAATGCAATCATAAAAGGTCTCATACTTTTCATAAGGAATACCTAATTCTTCGCATTTATCAGCCAAAAACTCTCTAGCAAAAACAAAATCTGCTTGCTTCGCCGCTTCCAAATCCGTAATGGAATCGCCAATCACAATGGTAAAATCATTAGAATTTTTTACTTTTCTTATGACACTTGGTTTACAGCATCCACAGCCGTTTTCACATTTTCCATCACAATCATTTGGCCATAATATTTTAATCGTTTCATTTGAAAAATCAGCACTGTTACAATATATACTTGCAAAGGGTCCAAAAGGCTCTAGGACAGGATGAACAAAAAAGTCAATTCCTCCACTGACCACATAGAATGGTATTCCTTCCTCTTTGGTAAGCTGTAAAAGCTCGCTAAATCCTTTTCTTATTACGGCGTTGCTTAAAGTAAAATGAACAATATCATTCTTTAACGAACTTGGTAGCAAAGAAAATAACTGACCAACCCCTTGTTGAATGCTAATCTGTTGAGATAAGATATCATCCTTTATTGCTTCCCAACCTGGTGGAGCAAACTCTTTCATAATGGCAATAATATTGTCTTTTTCAGTGAT
>DASQIV010000506.1:0-5804 GCA_035631415.1 Pseudoneobacillus sp.
TTACCCTTAACAAATCGATAGAGTAAAAAGGCAATGTAGAGTGGTGTAGCGATATATATTAAGTATGGAAATTGTCCATGTGTTTCTCGATAAATAACAAACAATAAACAACCTAAGAAAACGGTCACAAGTGTTCCATATTTAGGTAGAGGAATTTCCTTAAAACTCGGAATCCTTATACGACTAACCATTAAAAAACACAAACCTGTAAATACTACGGTAGTAATAATATTGGGTATTTTCCCCCCAAACAAAGTAAGTAAGGCTAATATCCCACCCGCTGCGGTAATTGGTACTCCTATAAAATAGTTTAATGATGTTTTATCTGAACTAATATTGAATCTCGCTAATCGATAAGCTCCAAATAGCGGAAATAAAGCTGCTACCATTAATCCTAATAAACCAAATTGAAAAAAGTATGTATAATATACTAAAAATGATGGAGCTACCCCAAACGTAACGATATCAGCAAGTGAATCTAATTCTTTCCCTAATGGACTATTCACCTTCAACATTCTTGCTACCCTACCATCCATACTATCTAACATCATACCAATTAAAATTAGGATGGCTGCATTCCGATATTGTCCACTAGCAGCAAAACCAACTGATAAAAATCCACAATATAAATTCCCTAGAGTTAACATGTTCGGGATTGTTTTTATTAAACGCACTAGGTCCCATCACTCTCCTACATTTTTTCACAAAAAACTCTTTTTTACTTTCACAGAACAATTATAACATTTATTGAATTTGAATTGGAATAAGTATATAAGTTATCTATTATGATAATTATTATCCTAGCGTAGAAAAAATAATAATTTAAAAATATAAAAAGCCTCTGATAGTTAATACTGTATATATAGAGAGTACAAATTGGAGTGGAAATTATGAATAGGGATAAAACCACAGTGATTCATATCATCTTACTTTTACTCATCATCATCTTTTTTATCTGGTCCATCATTAAACCTATAAACTATTCAGTCTGGTCAATGGAAGTACTTCCTGCCGTAGTCGTCTTAATTATCACCATTAAGGCTTATCATAAATTTCGACTTACCACACTTTCCTACGTTATTATTACTATTCTTATGATTTTGATGTTTATCGGTGGACATTATTCTTATTCAAAAGTTCCGCTTTTTGACTGGATTAAAGATTATTTCGACCTAAAACGAAATCACTATGACCGACTTGGGCATTTTCTTAAAGGATTAATAGCTATTGTCTTTAGGGAAATCTTATTAAGAACTACCTCACTAACAATGGGAAAATGGTTAGTCCTTATTACCTTTTGCATTACCTTATCCCTTGGAGCTTTATATGAAATTATTGAATGGGCAGGGACCAAAATTTTCGGGGGCGGGAAACCATCCAAAGAGTTTTTAGGAACTCAAGGTGATATTTGGGATTCACAGTGGGATATGTCATTACTAGTGATTGGTACCCTACTTGCTTTAATGATTTTCTCAAAATATCACACGAAGCAGTTAAAACCGTTTTTGAATTGGAAAAAAGAAAAAAAATGACGGAATAATGACCGTCATTTTTTTGAATTTAAATAAAGATTATTCCTTCTTACCTTCCCAAGAAAGCATTCCACCCGTCATATTGATGACTTTAAATCCTTGACTTTCAAGGAATTGCGAAGCGCGGCCACTTCTTCCGCCTGATCGGCAAACCATTACATATTCTTTCGTTTTATCTAATTCGTGCATTCTAAATTCCACTAAGCCTAAAGGGATATTCACTGCACCTGGTATTTTCCCCTCAGCTACTTCATCTGTCTCTCTAACATCTATAATATGAAGTGTTTTACCTTCGTTTAGTAATGTTTCTACTTCTTTTGCCGTTAATTGTTCCATCTACTTATACCTCCATCTAAAGAGTTATTTAACAATATAACTTCATATTCCCAAACTAATTAAATGAATAAGTTCACATTTCCATTTTCTGCATCAGCCAAGTAGGCTGCTACACCTGCATATTCAATATTATCTAGAAGCTCTTGTTGTTGAAGTCCTAAAAGGTCCATTGTCATGGTACATGCAACTAATTTAACCTCTTGCTCCTGTGCCATCTCAATTAATTGCGGAAGTGTCATAGCGTTATGTTTTTTCATTACATCCTTAATCATTTTCGGACCAAATCCAGCAAAATGCATTTTTGAAAGCCCTAATTTATCCGCACCACGAGGCATCATTTTGCCAAACATTTTTTCCATAAATCCTTTTTTTACTTCGATATTTTCATCTTTACGTAACGCATTTAATCCCCAAAAAGTGTGGAAAATAGTTACTTCATGATCATAAGCTGCTGCACCGTTTGCAATAATGTAAGCAGCCATTGCCTTGTCATAGTCACCACTAAATAATACAATCGTTGTTCTTTTCTTAGTATCCATTATATAATTCCCCCAAGTATTTATTTTACCCGTATAGGTATTAATTTAAATAAAAAAATAAAGGCCACTTTTACCCCAGCGGGTATAAGATTATCCGAAATAAACGGAGCTGTCAACAACTTTCTTTCGATTATTATCAAGCAGTAAAACCACCCATTTATCTATTCGCCTGTTCGTGTACCTTTTTATTCGATCTTATATTTTTCACCTATTCTTTTACTTCATGGATAAAATCGCTTAAACGCCAAACATTTAAATCCAGAGCTACAATCCTGGAATTATTTTTGTTTTTCTACAGTTGCATTCCATTAGCGTATAACCGATTATTTGATATCCTTTTCCTCTTAAAAAACGAATACTTAAATTTTTTTCTAACTCATTGGCTGCAATGATATGCAACTTTGTATTTGGTATTTCCTTTACATATCTTTTTAGATATGCTATTGGTATATGAATGGTCTCTTTTCTTGAGTCCTTGTAAGACTGGTTATAGTCTCTTACATCAAGTATTTTAGTATCTTCATGGATAGTACTGTGTAAATCCATACATTGAACTCCACAAACTGGAACATATCTTTTATATAAAAAACCTAACAATGCAGTTAGTAATAAAATGTTAAATACAAGCATCGAAATTCTCCTTATAAATCATACGAATGAATAATATCTTACATAGGATATAATAATACCTAACAGGGTATATTGTCAATTGATAAGATTTATTAATTTAAACAAATAATGTTAATTGGAAATACGATCTATGTCATTAAAAATATTGTCATTTGAGAGAGGTGAAAAATATGTGCGGGAGATTTACATTAACTGCAACCCTTGAACAACTTATGGATCGATTTGATATTGAGTACTTTATGAATGAAGAAGACTATTTTCCAAATTATAATATAGCACCATCGCAGTCTGTATTAGCTGTCATAAATAACGGGGCAGCAAACAAAATGGGGTATTTAAAATGGGGGCTCATTCCTTCGTGGGCGAAAGACCCCTCTATTAGCAATAAAATGATCAATGCCCGTGGAGAAACTCTAATCGAGAAACCTAGTTTCAAATATGCCTACCAGAAAAAACGTTGTTTGATTCTTGCTGATAGTTTTTATGAATGGAAAAAGTCTGATTCTAAATCGAAGACACCTATGCGAATAAAGCTAAAATCAGATGATTTGTTCGCAATGGCAGGTTTATGGGAGAAATGGATATCTCCTGAAGGAAAATCGATTTTTACTTGTACAGTGATTACGACAACACCAAACGCTCTTGTACATGAAATTCATGATAGAATGCCTGTAATCTTAAAAAGAGAAGATGAAAAATTTTGGCTTGACCCTTCAATTACCGACACTAATCTTTTAAATCCATTATTAAAACCGCTTGATATGGAATTAATGGAGGCTTACGAAGTAAGTTCCCTCGTAAATTCACCAAAGAACAATACAATAGAACTAATACAAAAAATCTGTTAAGTTATGACGACATGTATTTCACCTTTCTATCAACAAAAGGTGAAATACATTTTTTATTTGCCAAGACTTGTTTAATATTATTTAAAGTTCAGTTGGTAAAAAAATACGGACTGAGATTAACTTCCTACTCTAAATCTTTCTACTTCTTTTTGTAAATCATAGGAAAGTGCTCGCAGTGAATGAATCGAAGCAGTGATCTCTTCTGTGGAAGCATTTTGTTCTTCTGCTGAAGCGGCTACGTTTTGGGTGTTTCCTAAAGCCTGCACTGAAATAGTTGTAATTTCACTAATGACCTGTACCATATTTTCAGTTCCAGCATGAACTTCATTTACTACCGAAGAAACCTCCTCTGTTTGAGCTGAAATACCAGCTACCATTTCCAAAATTTCTTTAAAAGCATTTTCTGTTTGGTAAACATTTTGAATTCCTGTATTTACTGAATCATTTCCTTGCTTCATCGAAGTAACCACTTCACTAATTTCTTCTTGTATTTGCTTAATGATGAATCGAATGGAATCAGTAGCAGAGCTTGATTGTTCTGCTAACTTTCTAACTTCATCAGCTACGACAGCAAAGCCTTTTCCATGCTCACCAGCTCTAGCAGCCTCAATTGCAGCATTAAGTGCTAATAGATTTGTTTGAGAAGAAAGTTGGGAAATCACTTCGGCGATTTTTCCGATTTCGTTTGACCTTTCACCTAACCCATTAACTATTTCACTTGTATTCTCTACATGTTTCTGAATTTGGTTGATTTGGCTAACTGTTTCTTTTGCGATGATATTACCAGACAACGCCTTTTGGTTAGCTGAAAAACTCAAATCAACAACCTTTTGAATCGAATTTGTAACCAGTTCCATCCCATTCGAAATTTCTGATACTACATGAGTGGCCTTCGTGGAATACTGTGTCTGTTTTTCAGAACCAATGGCAACCTCTTGAATAGAAGAGGAAATTTGTTCTGTCGCATGACTATTCTGCTCTGAACTAGCAAGAAGTTGTTCTGTAGATGCTGCTACAAGTTCTGTACTTGATCGGATCTGTCGAATTAAATTTGCAAGGCTTGTACCCATACCGTTAAATGATTCAGCTAACACACCAATTTCATCTTTATTTTTTATCGAAATCGGATCCATGGTAAGATCACCACTTGCTGCTTGATAAAGATTTTTTGTTACCCATGCCAATGGTCTTGAAATGGTTCTTGCTATGGCAAAGGCCATTCCGAAACCAATACCTACTGTTAGTACAAGGAGTACAAGATTTAGTAAACTTCCTATTTCAAAGCTACTTTCAGCAAGCAAACTTGCCTTCTTAGAACCTTCTTTATTTATTTTTAGAAGGTTCTCAATACTCATTTGAATGTCTGCATATGCAAGTTCTGTTTGATCTAAAGTCTCAAGGAGTGCTAGTCCATTACCTTTACTAGCCCCATTAATAATATCCATGCTGCTTCCTTGTTCTAGTAAACCGATATGTATAGATTGATAGGCATTCCATTTTTGTTTCAATTCATCAAACTCTGTTCTTTCCTTCTTTTCCATATCGTTTTTATTATATTCTTCAAATTCGTGAGTAATGGAGTTCGATGTTTTCTCCATTTCTTTTTCGAGTGAAGAAAGTTTTTGCTGGCTGGCTTGTAAAACATAGGAGTATTCTAATGTTTTCATATGGTCCATTAGGTAATTTAGATTATTGATAGCTTCAACTTTCGGAAGCCAAATTTGATTCATTTCTGCCGATTTTTCATACATTTGATTCATACTCCAATTAGAAACGCCACCAAGCATCGCCGTAAAAAGGATAACAACCAGAAAACCACCATATAACTTTTTCCGAACAGAAAAACGACTTTTTTTCATCTTTTATAAGTCTCCTCTATTTAGTCTTATCAATTCCGTAATATATTCAGTATTTATATC
>DASQIV010000507.1:0-4516 GCA_035631415.1 Pseudoneobacillus sp.
AAGACGGTTAAATAGAGCAAGGTCCATAGTCCACCTGGCGTATAGAGGTTCTGGGCGGCTGCTTCTTTTTCGGTAAACCATGATAATATTATTAACATTCCCCCTCCATAAATCATTTGCGCGGCATTTAATGCAATGGGAGAAATGGTCGAATAACGGTTTATGACATATTTAGAGTAAAGCGCACCTGATGAATAAAAGATCTCTCCTGTCAAAATCGCAAAACAGCCTAGCAGCCAAAACGAACTACTATTAATGGAAATATGCGGAGCGACAAGCAATACGACTCCTAAAAATCCAATGATTGAGCCCCCTACCGCTTGCAAAGAGGCCCGTTGGCGTAATATTCCCAGTTGTAGTACGACAATCATAATAGGTCCTGTCGCAGATAAAATGGCTGCCATTCCTGATGAAACATATTGTTCTGCCCAATATAACGTTGCAAAGGTACCAAAGGTCAAACCCATGCCAGTCACTAACATTTCTTTTTGAAAAAGAAGAGATAATTTCACCTTCCTTTTACTTAACATCCATAGAAAAAGAATCAATCCGGCCAGAAGAAAACGGATTCCTGCGGATAAAAAAGGTGGTGCCCCTGCTTCCATTCCTAATTGAATGACCAAAAAAGTCGTTCCAAATATTAAACACATCAAAATATATCCAAAAATCACCACATCTATTCCTCCTTTCCTATAGTATAAAGAGGAGCAAACAGAACAGATGAATTATAATAGAACAGTATTCAAAAATTGGCTATAAACTAAACTTAAAGGGGTGAATTAAATGCAAGATGACTTCTTAGCTGCTACCAATTCTAAGCTGCTTTTTGAGAAAGTATATGATTATCTTTTACACCGTATCGAGCGCAAAGAGTGGAAAGAAAATGAGAAACTTCCTTCTATTCGCCAATTGTCACAAGAATTAAAGGTCCACAGATTGACCGTTTTTAAGGCGTATCAATTGTTAAAAGAAGAAGGAAAAGTTTTTGTTAAAGATAAATCAGGATACTATGTTAACCCAAGTAACTGTCAGGCAATGGGTCATAATGATCACCCAATCGTTTCTTCCTATTATCAAAAAAGTCACCTTGCCGAAATTCATCGAATACCGGCAGTTTACCAATTTTCACAAGCTTTAATTGAACCTACTTTGTTACCGAATCTTTATTTATCCAAATATGTAAAGGAAGTATTTGATTTATATCCAAAAGTATTAGGTACCTACTCTACTGTTCAAGGGGATGAAGAGTTTAGAGAGGCAATGGCTCGTTATTTCATCAAGCAACATCGGCTCCATCTTCGTGCAGATGAGATTTTAATAACCTCAGGTGCCCAGCAGGCTATTGACTTGGTTTCTAAAATCTTCGTGAGACCTGGTGATGTGATTTTGATGGAGAGACCCACCTATAGTGCAGCCATTGATATTTTTAGTCAGCAAGGGGCAAAAATGGTTCCAATCGAAATATATCCCACTGGCTATAATATCGAACAAGTAGAATCCTATATGAAACAATATAAACCACGTCTTTTTTATATGAATCCTACCTTTCATAATCCTACAGGATATATCGTACCTAGCGAACAGCGGAAGCAATTAGTGGAACTGGCCGAACGATACCGCTGTTTACTGGTAGAAGATGATCCGTTTAGAGATATTTATTTTGATGAAGAGCCGCCACCGCCTCTTTTCACCTATGATACGGAAGGCTTGGTGATATATATCCGCAGTTTTAGCAAATACATTTCTCCAGGTCTTAGGATTTGTGCTATCGCTTGTCGCCCAGCGATCATGAAACATCTACTTATAGCCAAATCACTAGCAGACAATGGTTCACCATTATTGAATCAGAAAATTTTTCATCACTATTTCTTTTCTGAACGAATGCAGAAGCACTTGGATAAACCCAGAATCGCCTTGGCTATTCGTAAGGAGATTATGGAAGAAGAGTTGAAAAATACGGGCTGGGAGTGGGAGAGCCCAAAAGGAGGTCTGAATTTATGGGTGCAGTTACCGCAATGCATCCCTATGGAAAAGCTATTAGCAAAAAGTATCGAGCATTCCCTTTCGTTTGTTCCAGGTACTATTTGCGACCCGAGACGAGAGTTCCATTCAACTATCCGTTTAAGCTATTCCTACATCAACGAACAACAAATACGAATAGGGCTACAGCGCCTAGTTGCGTTAGCCCAAACCTAAAAAATCCTGGAGGCACTCACGCACTTTAATGCACCACCGCACCGGGGGTCTGACCCCCATTGCTTTAACGCAAAAAAGCGCCGAGGTCAGACCCTGGCGCTTGAGGAAAATACACCCTTTCCTCCTTGGTTATGTGTTAGTGCTTTTGTGTGGCGACGTATTTTAGTGCTGTTTGGAGCTGGAGGTCATTTTCTTCATTCCTGACTTCTTTTACGACCTCTGCTTCTAAGGCTGCTGCTGTTTTCTTATCAATCTTCCCTGTTACCGACAGGTCATTCTGCCGTTGGAACGCTTTAACGGAAAGCTCAGTACGATTATTATAGTAGCCATCTGTACGTCCTGGAGAATAGCCTAATCCTTTTAAAATCAACTGAGCATTTTTTACCTGTTCATTGTTCATATCGAGTTCAAGCGGCTTTTCAACCTGCAGTGGATGTGCTTGATAAATTTCAGTTTGTTTCACTTCGATATCTGGTTTTACTCCTTGTTTGTGAATCCAATTGCCATCCGGAGTCAGCCACTTAAACAATGTCAGCTTAATATTGCTTCCATCTCCCATCGGAACGGCCTGCTGTACGGTTCCTTTGCCAAATGTGGTCTCTCCAATTAAAGGATAGCTCTCAGCTTCTTTTAACGCACCTGCTAAAATTTCAGAGGCTGATGCACTCCCTTTATCAACTAAAACGGCTACCGGATATCCCTTTTCCTTCTTTAAAGAGGAGAAATAACGCTTCTTCTCACCATCTCGCGTTTCGATTTGTACGTAAGGCTTATCGTTTGTCACAAACTCTTTTAAAATTTCTTCCACACTTGATAATAAACCACCCGGATTACCGCGAACATCAATAACTAGCCCTTCAATGCCCTCTTTTTCCAAGTTCTTCAACTGCTTTTTAAAATCATTGGCTGTATTTTCTGAGAACGAAGTAATTTCAATATAGCCAATTTTTTCACCACTTTCCTTCTTTACATCTGCATGAACGGTTTCAAGTGGAATTTCATCACGTTTAATATTTACAGTAATCGGATCTTTTAAGCCTTCTCGTAAAATTTCCAACTTCACCGTTGTCCCTTTTTTTCCTTTTATTTTCAAAGTGGCCTCATATAAATCAAGCCCTTCTACCGAGCTTCCGTCCACCTTTAAAATTTGGTCTTTAGGTTTAATACCTGCTTTTTCAGCTGGTGAATTTTTAAATGGAGAAACAATAATGATTTTTCCATCTGTTTCACTTACTTCTGCACCAATCCCTTCAAAAGAAGAATCAAGTGCTTGATTAAATTGGGCAGCTGTTTCTTTATTCATATATACAGAATATGGATCATCTAATGTCGATAACATACCCTGAATGGCTCCTTCCACAAGCTGATTTTGATCTACTTTTTCTACATAACGTTGAAGAATCAGCTCATAAGCTTGTTCTACCTTATCTAAATTTTCTCCATTAGAAGTTAATCCAGGCGTTTCTGCTGCTGATTGTTCAAAACCAGATGTTGCATCATTAGCTAGCCATTTCATACCAGCATATGTACCACCAGCACCTGTAATCAAAGATCCAGTCATAAGTATCGCAATCCATTTACGGTTCATTTCTTATCCTCCTCATCTAAATGTATCTCATAAGCTGTTTTTTTCCTATTCGTCACAACTCATCTTTTTTCCTTGTCAAAATGCCTAAAAAAGTAGACAAGAAACGAGATAGTCTTAGTTATTAACATATATGAGACTAGAGGACGAGTTATGCTTGGATTGTGGGTCTTGGCTTTTATCACTTAAAAAGTACCACAGTTTCCCATTCATAAAGCTGAATTAACCGTTAATACTACACTTGTAATACAAGAAATTTTGAAAGAAGGAATCGCAAAATGACAGTTGGAACACAGATTAAAACAACGTTAGCTGGATTAAAAAGCGCTCAAGCGAGTTTAGAAACCTTTTCTTTAGGCACAGAGAACCAAACAGCTAAACAATTGTATCAAACTGCAGCACAACAAACTCAAGCGATTATTGATAGCCTTGAGCCTCGCCTTCAAGAGATTGAACAAGAAGAACCACAATATAAACAATAATAAATAGGTTGGCTCATTGCCAACCCTGTTTTTATTTATTTTTTTAAATACCAACTTGTGAGGAAGATGTTTAATATGACCATAGCAGCAAACGTAAATCAATGCGTTGCCACTATTAAAGGGATTGAAGCGCAGCTTTCCATCCTTGCCTTGAATTCAGAAGAAGAAAGTGCACAACGAGCCTTTCATGAAGTCATGGGAGAGATGGAAAAAATCAGAAACGAACTTCAAAATAGAGTTACCCAAATCGAAT
>DASQIV010000508.1:0-2893 GCA_035631415.1 Pseudoneobacillus sp.
GAGAAAAAAAAACTCAATTTCCTGTAATGGAAATCGAGATTCTTTTTAACTTTTATTAGATTTAAACTTGTCTCTAAACTCAAATCTACCTTTTAGTAACTATCGGACATCATAACAAGATTTCTTCCTTCTTCCTTAGCAAAATAAAGAGCCTCATCCGCTAGTCTGATTAAATTTCGAGCAGAAGAGTGAGCGTCGGGTAAAGTCGCTGCTACTCCGATACTAATCGTCACAAATGGATAAGTTAAGGAATCTTTATGAGGTATTTCTAATCTTTTTACTTCATTTCTACATTCTTCTGCTATTTGATTCATCTGTTCGGTATTCCTATTGGTAATTAGAGCAATAAACTCCTCACCACCAATTCTAGCAACTATTCCATTGTAATTTAGAATCGTTTTTTGTAAACAGGCTGCCACTTGTTTGAGCGTTATATCACCTTCCTGATGACCGTAAGCATCATTGTAGGATTTAAAGTGATCAATATCAAAGTAAAGGATGGCAAGCATGTTTTGATTCTGAATGGCCTTTTCCCATTCTGTTTCATAAACATTTTCGAAGTAGCGTCTGTTCGGTAGTTGTGTTAATTGGTCTTGGTAAGAGATTTCCGTAAGTGCTGCATTTACACGTTGTAATTCTTGCTTAGATATTTCTAATGATTTTGTTCGTTCATATATTTTTTCTTCTAATGTTTGATTTAGTTTGCTTAATTCATCCGAATATTCTTCGACTTTTTGAAAAGCATTGGTCACTCTGCTTGCCAGTATATAACATTGTGAAAAAATAAAGATAAAAAGTCCAAAGCTAGATAGATTCATGGATACGATCGTACCGTTAATAAAAAGAATATCATTGATGACGGTTAATGCATAAAATGCCGCGCAAAGTGCTACCACCAATGAACCTTCTCGTTTACGATAGACGGCTTTAAATAAAGAAGAAATGAGATAAACAAGCGTTACGATGGTAATTGCTTGGTAAAGAAATAAACTTCTAGTATAGATGATCGCTGGTGAGAATAAGACTAGTAATGAAAAAAGTAAACTAATAATAGAAAGGTATTTGGCATATTTTCGAGAGACTTCTTCTTTATACAAATAATGTAGAAACCATGTAAATAACGGTACAACGGTGTAAAAGGTTAGATACTCTGTTTTGACAATAAGCTCCCAAGGTATTCTTTCGAAAAATTGAATGATTACCTGTTCCCCAATTACAAGAGTACGGAAGCTAATAACAAGATTAATGATTCCAAATAAAAGGAGAATTCTTTCCTTTTTTCTGTGGATATACAAAACAATATGATAGAGTCCTGAAAGAATTAAACTACCAATGAGCATGGATTCAAAAGCTAAATTCCTTTTCGTTTGGCTAATGATTTGCTCAGGTGTTCCTAACGTTAAGCTTTCCCACATTCCTCCGCTTCGGTAATGGAAATTGGAGATGGCGATATAAAGATCAACAGATTCATTTTTAGCGGTAAAAAACACCTCTTTTGGTTTATAAAAAGGAATTGTTGTTTTCTTTGTGGTGCCAGGACTTCCATTAGTGAGCATTAATTGATCATCAATCCAAAACCGGTATGAATTGGACAGAGTCGGGATTTTAAAGGCATAGCTTCTGCCTTTCTGAAGGCCATCCATTTTTAAATGATACAAACCGTAACCGGAAGATGGGTACTGTTTTTTGTCATTCCATACAGAAGGAACCATTTGAATAGTAGGTTGATGCCCTGACAAATTATGAGGGTCCATTGTTTCCCAATAAAAATTCCATTCCCCATTAAGGGTAATCATTCCGTTTTTATCAAAGTCCCATTTTTTTATATCGACCATTCCGTCTTCAGCTAATGGAAGCGGTGCTTTGATCCAACCAGCTAAACAAATTAGTATAAAGACAAGTGCCACAAAGTTCATAACTTTTATTTTCATAAAGGAGAAATTCACCTAGTTCGATTGGATAATTTTTATAAAGTCTATAGAACTATCATATAGGTAAAAAGTCACAAGGTAAATTCGTAATATTCGACAAAGTTCGAGTGTGTTTTCATCTGAAACAGATATGTTTTATACATTTTAAAACAATAAAAATAAAAAGGTACAAAGAATCATCGAAATCGACGATTCCTTGTACCTTTTTATTCTTCTTTTTTAAACTCATTTTCTTCACCATACCCAAGGATAACCACTTCAGTTTTCTTATAATCTTCCAATAGTTCTTTTAAATCTTTATCTTTATCAATCATAAACCCGACAACAGGAAAGGCATTTAATAATTGATCTAACGATTCCGGTGAAGTAGCAGTTTCAATAGAAGGGAAGGTATGACTTGGGATGACGTATTGAACGTCTAGTAAATGTTTCACCGCATAGGCAGCTTCTTTTGGTCCCATTGTAAAATGACCGGAAGATGATAATATAGCAATTTCTGGTTGATACACATCTTGAATCAGCTTCATATCAGACATGATAGCCGTATCACCAGAATGGTATAAGGTATAATCATTTACAAAATCAAAAATATAACCAGCAGCCTCACCTGCATAAATTGGCGTTCCTTCCGTTTCCCCATACGAAGAACTATGCCTTGCTTGAACCATCGTTACATTTACATCTTCAAAAGATACTGAACCACCAATATTGATTGGTAGAACATTTTTTATTCCTTTTTGAAGTAGAATTAATGCTAATTCATACTGTGCCACAATCATGATATCTGGTTTATGTTCAACCAGTTTAGCAATACCACTTGTATGGTCAAAATGTCCATGTGTCAGGAAAACACAATCAATAGATTCGTAGAATTCAGCGTTATTTAGTTGTGAAGGAAATCCAGGGTTTAAATCAAAAAATGGATCTATTAAATAGTTCTTTCCATTTTTACTTTTTAACAC
>DASQIV010000509.1:0-6183 GCA_035631415.1 Pseudoneobacillus sp.
AGGAAAATAGACTTTAGAAAGCATTTATATTGACACTATTTTACTAGTTCACTATTAGTTAAAAAGAGCTTTTTTTTATCCTTAATCAAACTTTAACAAAGCGCACTCATAATGAACCAAAAAGGAGTGTGTGTGACATGAATGATATCGGAATATTATTTGCACTAGCAGGTGGATTATTTTCTTTTTTCTCTCCATGTGTTTTTCCCCTATTGCCTGCTTATATTACCCATTTAACAGGTGGAAGAATTGAAAACTCTAAAATCCAAGTGAGTAGGACAAGACTTTATGTACGGTCTATCGGATTCATTATTGGTTTTAGTATTATATTTATAGCTTTAGGAGCATCAGCAAGCATTATTGGAAAAATACTCATGAATTATCGAGTGATAATTATGCAAATAGCTGGATTACTCATAATTATTTTTGGGTTACAAATGGCTGGTTTGTTAAAATTTAAATTTCTTATGATGGAAAGAAAAATAGAGTCAGATGGTAAATCAAATAGTTTATTCAGTTCTATGTTACTCGGAATGGCTTTTGCAAGTGGATGGTCACCTTGTGTTGGCCTTGCACTATCCTCCATACTATTATTGGCTAGTTCGTCAGATACGTTATCTCAAGGTATACTCTTATTAGGTGCCTATTCTCTTGGAATGGCCATTCCCTTTTTCATCATTTCCATTGTTGTTTCCTATTCACTAAAAACAATCAAAAAAATCAATAAGTACTTATCTAGGCTTGCATTTGTAAATGGGATGATTATGGTTTTACTTGGCTTTTTAGTATTGAGTGGGCAAATGCAGAAAATTAGTGCTTGGTTATCTCCATATAGTTTATTTCAATAGAAGGTGGGATATCTTGACTCCAAAAAGCATGCTTGGAAAATCAGTATTAGTCGTTGAAGATGACCCGAAAATCCGCAATCTCGTAAAAATCTACTTAAAGAAAGACGGATATGAAGTAATTGAAGCAGAAAACGGCTTGGAAGCAAAAGAAAAAATAGAAGCGCTAGATCCATGTATATTAATTCTCGACCTTATGTTGCCTGAAATCAGCGGTGAAGAAGTATGCAGATGGGTAAGAGAGGATTTTAAAAGTATGATGCCTATCATCATGCTTACAGCAAAAGTGGCAGAAAAGGACCGTATAACAGGGTTTCATTTAGGGGCAGATGATTATGTAGTCAAACCCTTTAGTCCTGCAGAATTAATGGTGAGGATAGAAGCAGTCTTAAGAAGAACCGCTAGCCGTTGCGGAAAACTTACCTTTACCGGTTTTACCATTAAACCCGCAAAAGGAGAAGCTTGGATTAATGGCGAACAACTTGAACTTACACATTTTGAATTTAAACTTCTCCACACATTCATGCAGCATCCAGACCAGGTTTTATCGAGAGATCAAATTCTTAACTTTATCTATGAAAACAATGAAAAAGTAGTATCCGATCGTACCATTGATGTACACATAAAGCATTTAAGAGGAAAAATCCGAGAAAAGACACCTAAAGATTATATTCAAACGGTAAGAGGAATGGGGTATAAATTTGTGGCTCTTTAGAAAATTGTCCAACCTACTATCAAGGCTAGTAGTTCTAAATAGTCTCGTCATTCTAATGGTCATACTTCTTGCTGGTTTTTCAGTCAAGGATTACGCCTGTTTTTTAGTTAATTCAAAAAATGTAAATGGACTAAATTTGGTGAATAGCTTGAATGGATTTCTATGGAAAGTAAGTATCATAGCCTTTATTATTGTTGGATTGTTTCACTACTTTACGGTAAAAAAAATCGTGAGTCCCATTAAACATTTATCAATGGCAGCGAGAGATATACAAGAAGGCAATCGCCCATCAAAAGTAGAAATCAAAACATCCGGAGAAATGAAGGAACTGATTGAAGATTTTAATTCCATGTCTGAAACTCTATATTCTGTTCATGAACAAAGGGAGGAAATGCTTAGAGATATCGCCCATGAACTCCGAACACCTTTGACGAATATAAACGGTTATTTAGAAGCACTTCAAAACAGAGTCATTGATGGCAATCCTGAATTATTCGGTTCTCTTCTTGAAGAATCTCGTAGAATTACAAGAATTGTTGAACTAATAACAGAATTAAATTCTTGGAATATGGGAAATTATTTTTTAGAGAAGCAAATCGAGCCGATAACCATAAACAAGGTGTTAGTCGAATCTTTAACTTCCTTTCAATTAAAATTAGATAATCAATTTACAGATATTCATATTGATATAGAACAAGCAAGTTTATTAGGAAACAAAGACGGTCTCATGCAGGTTTTTACAAACATTCTTCAAAATATTTTCGACTATAACGCCGGAGATTCATTGACAGTACAAGGGATGGTTAACAAAGAAAAATATGTTATTGCCTTCACGCATATTGGTCAATTTATTGATCCCGGAAAAAATGAACTTATATTTGAACGATTTTATCGTCTAGAGGAATCAAGAAGTACAAAATCAGAAGGTGCAGGACTTGGACTAGAGATAGCCAAAAGTATTATTACTGCCCACAATGGTAAGATTGGACTCGATACGGATGGGACGCGTCATACCTTTAGGATTGAGCTCCCTTTACACTCTTAACGCCTTATTTTAATTTTTTTTACGGAGATTGAGGTTAGATATTAGTAGCGGAATGGCTTTTCCCTTAATCTTCCTTACCTGATTATTTAAACATGAATAAGGAGGACATTTTATTTGAATAAGAATCTTTTATCTATTGCTATTATTATATTAGCAATTGCAATCATAATCGTTAATTTTTTTTGGAACCCTATGTCCACTGAGAAAACGAACGAAAACTCTGAGGTTATTCCAAAAGAGTTTGAGAATACCTCCGGAGTAGATCTTTCACAAGAACTAGAAGGCAATCCTGCCCCTGACTTTACATTAACCACTTTAGACGGTAAAACAGTAAAGTTATCTGATTATAAAGGAAAAAAGGTCATCTTAAATTTTTGGGCTACATGGTGCCCACCATGTAAGGCTGAAATGCCTCATATGCAAAAATTTTATGAGAAAAACAAAGAAAATAACATTGAAATATTAGCAGTAAACCTTACAAACCTGGATAATGGAAAAAAATCTATCGAGGAATTTGTGACGGAATATAAACTCACTTTTGATATCCCTCTTGATGAAGAAGGAACCATCGGTATGCAGTATCAGGCATTTGCGGTTCCTACAAGTTATATAATAGATTCAAAAGGGATCATAACTAAAAAAATTGTCGGTCCAATGGATGAAAACATGATGGAGACATTTACGAAGAACATTGAATAGAACATGGGTTGAACTTTATTACGGTCGAATAAAATAGATAATGGACAAATCTCATATAATTGCTGTGTTGGGAAAATTTGCGGACTGTGGTTCCGCTATTTAGCAAATAACCCTTTATTTCAAAGTCTTATCGGACTTAGGTTCCGTTAAAAGGGTTCAAGAGGTTAAATTCCATATGATTTTCGACCATTAACGGAACTGGTGTCCGTTAGTCCTTGCAAACAGGTGGATTTTAAGTAAATAGCGGAATGGGTGTCCGTTAAATTTGGATTGGACTATGGTTTCGCTATTGGTTACTCAACTTTATTATGTAGTGGTACTTTTACTAAATAAGTGTTTAAAAATCAACGCCCAGAGCCATATCCTCTGAGCGTTTTTGTCTTTAAATAACGATAACCATTTTAACTTTCAATTAATGACTGGCACTTAACCACAATTCCATAACTGAATCTATTTCATTACTTAATTCAAGTTTTCTAGAATACAGCTTATTAAGCTCCTCATATTCTATTTGGTCGACTGCCATAGCCAATTCAATCTCTTTTAATTCAATTTCAAGGCTTTCCATCTTTGCTAGAGCCTTGGTCCCATCTACTTCTTTCTTAATACCTTCAGTTTTGTTTTTTGATTGCTTTACTCTTTCCTCTATTTCTACAAGATCTTTCATATTCTGTAAATTCAACTTCTCTTTTTCACTTTTATAATAATCGTAATTTCCTAGATAGCTTTTAAACCTATGATCCTCAACAGCAATCACCCGTTCAGCCATTTTATTGATGAAATATCTGTCGTGAGAGATGAAGAATATTGTACCTTTAAAGTCTTCCAATGCTTCCTCAAGGGTTTCGATGGAATCAATATCAAGATGATTGGTTGGCTCATCAAGTATTAATAAATTGATATCTTGATATAACAGCATGGCCAGCTTTAGCCTGATACGCTCTCCCCCAGACAAAAACTTTACCTTTTTGAAGGGGCTCTTTTTATAAAACATAAATTTGGACAAATATTCCCGTGCTTTCCCCTCTAGAATCGAAATATCTTCCCTAAAGGTTTCTAGTACCGTGAGCTCTTCATCTTTAAAGGTAATTTTCTGAGGTAAATAGGCAGCCATTACATTCGCTCCTAATTCCACCACACCATCATTCGGCTGCTCTTCACCTAAAAGCATTTTTAAAAAGGTGGTTTTCCCACTGCCATTCGGACCTACTAACCCCACTCTTTCACCAAAATGAATCATCAAATCGGCTTTCTTGAAAATAACCTTATCTTCAAAGGTTTTAGTAAGTCCGAATGCCTTAATGGTTTCTTTTCCGGACCGTTGTGTTTCTTTGAACTCTAGTCTCATATTCCGTCTTTCAAAAACGGGTTTATCGATTTGCTCCAATTTATCGAGCTTTTTTTGAATACTGGCCGCTCTTCTAAAAAATTTATTATTATCCGCTCTCATCGCCCAGTCTCTCAAACTCGTTACTTGTTTTTCCATATTATTAATCTTTTTTTGCTGCTCTCTAAAATGCTCATATTGGATTCGCATATTTTCTTCTTTTTGACTAACAAAAGAGGAGTAGTTACCTTTATAGGAAATGGATTCCATATCTTCAATTTCTACAACTTTTGTTACGACATTGTCTAGGAAGTAGCGATCATGGGAAACAATGATGACCATTCCTTTATAACTCTTAAGGTAGCCTTCGAGCCATTCAATCGAATCCATATCCAAATGGTTGGTCGGCTCATCCAGTAACAAGATATCCGGATGATGAATCAAAAGCTTTCCAAGTCCTACTCTCGTTTTCTCACCACCGCTTAATAAATCAAAATCCTTGTTTAAAAAACTTTCACTAAATTTCAGTCCCGTACAAATCTTGCTTAATTTCTCGTCTTTCTCATATCCACCTTTTACTTCAAATAATTGAACCAGATCACTGTATTTGTTTAATGCCTTTTCCAATACTTTATCTTCTAATGTCTTCATTTGATCTTCTAATTCACGCATTTGCTTCTCAATGCCATCAATTTCTTCAAAAGCCAAGTTTAAAACATCGATCACTTTTAAACCTTCTGGATACATAGGTGTTTGTTCTAGGTACGCACTAGTGGCTCCTCTTGACATGTTTATTAAACCTTCATCATATCCATAGCTTGAGGTTTGCGGGTAACCTGGATAGTAATTCATAGGCTCTAATCCTGCGATTAATTTAAGAATCGTGCTCTTTCCGCTTCCGTTGACACCAACAATTCCAACCTTCTCTCCTTCATACACTTCAAAAGTTATATTTTTAAGGACAAGGGTGGCTTCCATATATTTTTTAATACCATTTAATTTTAATTCAAACATACAATTTCCTTCTTTCATCCATAATATAAAGTTACACATTTTATGGACAGGCAAAGAAGAACTTCCATACTATCTAATTTTAAAATAAAAAAGACCATAAGAAGATGTTTTCTTCTTACGGTCTAAAATAGTCAATGAATATAATTTATACAGTATTTAAGCAAAAATTGCGCACGTTAAAGAAGCACATTATTATGCCTAATCTCACACCAGATATCCAAAACCCGGCAAAACATTTCAGAAAAACTCCGAAATATCCTATAAATTATTATCTCAATTTCAGTAAAGTAAGTTACCATCTAATTTGCCTGATTCATAAAGAGCATAACAAATAAACCTAACCATTGTAGGTAGATTCACACTCATTAAAAATCCATATTAATTTTAAATTTAATTAATATTAGCAATTAGTTGGTTCCATAAACTTACTTTCCCCCTTGAAATTTTCTTTATTATCTCATTTTTACATAATTTTGTAAACTAATGATTTTAAAGTGATACATTTTTATTAATATTTGTATCACTCGGACACGTTCGA
>DASQIV010000510.1:0-2272 GCA_035631415.1 Pseudoneobacillus sp.
TTTCTCCAAGTGGGATATTGATTGAACCTTTAATAAAGCCATTTTCTCTTTCTTTTGGTTCACGGACATCAATCAGTAATCCGCCATTTTCAACAATATCATCTATTTCATTCCACTGAACAGTAGATACATCTTCATCGATGATATTAGATGCTACATACCCTGCCATATTGACAGGATCTTTTGCTGAAGAGAACGGAGGTGCATAGGATAATTCAATTTCCGTTAAATCAAAGACAGTTAAGGTACCTTTAATAGCGGTTGAAATAACATCAATTCGTTTATCTACACCATCCGTACCAACTGCTTGTGCTCCGTAAATAGCTCCTGTTTCAGGGTTAAATAATAATTTTAAGGCAATTGGTGCAGCGCCTGGATAGTAAGTAGCATGGCAGCTTGGGTGAATATGAACAGCTTGATATTTTTTACCTAATTGAATTAGTTGTTTTTCATTAATGCCGGTAGCGGCAACAGCTAAATCAAAGATTTTAGCAATAGCTGTACCTAATGTGCCTTTGTACTTTTCATTTTTTCCATAAACATTGTTTGCAACAATACGACCTTGGCGGTTAGCTGGACCAGCAAGTGGAATCATCGCTGCATTCCCGTTAATATAGTCCTTAACTTCAATTGCATCACCAATCGCATAGATGTCAGGATCATTGGTTTGTAGATATTCGTTTACTTGAATACCTCCGCGCTGGCCGACATCGAGCCCCGCCATCACAGCTAATTTATTCTCTGGACTAACCCCAATAGATAGAATCACCATATCGGTACTAATTTGTGTTCCGCTAGCTAGCTCAATCGTGTTGCCTTGATCTTTAAAGGCTTTTACACCATCTTCTAAAATGAGGTTAACGCCTTTTTCTTTCATATGAGTGTGGACGATAGAAGCCATTTCGAAATCGATAGGTGCCATGACTTGTTTGCCAAGTTCAACAACCGTTACTTCAATGCCGCGTTCTACTAAATTTTCTGCCATTTCTAAGCCGATAAACCCTCCGCCGATGACAACGGCTTTTTTAGGGTGCTGTTCATCAACAAATGATTTAATTTTATCTGTATCAGGAATGTTTCGTAACGTAAAGACGTTTTTTGCATCAGCTAGGCCATCAAAATTAGGAACAATTGGTCTTGCTCCTGGAGATAAAATTAATGTATCATAGCTTTCTTCGTACACTTCATTGGTTTGAAGGTTTTTAGCTGAAATCGTCTTCTTCTCACGATTGATTTCTACCACTTCTGTAAGATTTCGAATTTCTAAATTGAATTTCTTACTCATTCCTTCAACTGTCTGTACTAAAAGTTTATTTCGATCTTTAATCGTTTCTCCAATATAATAAGGTAAGCCACAATTGGCAAAGGATATATGTTCACCACGCTCGAATAGAACGATAGTGGATGTTTCATCTAATCTTCTTAATCTAGCTGCTGCAGTAGCACCTCCGGCAACTCCACCTACAATGATGATTTTCTTAGACATATTAATTTCCTCCTTTTAGGATACCTGTAAAGGTATATTAATAGTTAAATATTGAAGAATCTGTGGTGTTAATCACGTTAGAATTGTTGTTTACCAAAAATTTTAACGGTTTTGTAAAATGCCTTATAGGGTATTTTTTATTTATATTTATATACTATACGGGGTATAAAGATTAATCAATATTAAAACGAATTTTCCTTCGTTTGTAATTAGATGGTGTTCACATAGTGGACAAAAATAATAATTGCAACCTAATTTCTTCAATAATATGGTTTCGGAAAAAACTGCTATGTACTAAAATCTAACTATTATTTTTAAATTTGTCATTTGACAACATACCTACAGGGGTATAATATAAATGTGTAGCCGTTATTCATTTATCTTTCATATTGGGGTAGCTGGATACAGCGTTTTAAAAACTGTAATAAAAAGGAGGTAGATGAATGATGGATTACAATGATCAAATTAAAAATAGGTTAAAACGGATCGAGGGACAACTAAGAGGCATTATAAGGATGATGGATGAAAATAAAGATTGTAAAAATGTTATCACCCAACTAACAGCAGCCAGAACAGCAATTGACAGAACAATTGGTGTGGTAGTAAGTTCTAATTTAGTTGATTGTGTAAAAAAAGCTGATGATAAAGGGGAAAAAAATTCTGAACAGTTGTTGAGGGAAGCAGTAGACCTACTTGTTAAAAGTAGATAATTTTCAGGTTGACACCTGTTATTATTTTTATTAACATTATACCCATAGGGGTAATTTAAAATATCTTATAAACTTT
>DASQIV010000511.1:0-5631 GCA_035631415.1 Pseudoneobacillus sp.
GTCGTGTCGTTTAATTAACTTTAACAGATAAGGGAAATGAACTTTATTTAAATGCCGAAGAGAGGATTCATCAGTTAGTTGAATCGCTTATTACCAAGTTTGACCCAACCGAAATAAAACAATTTATAGAAACGTTTGAAAAATTAAACCAAGTATTAATAGATTATAAGATGGAGGAATAGCACGTGAAATTTATCATAAAAAATAAATGGCTTGTGATGATTGCTTGGATTGCCATTGTCACTGGTTTGTTTATGGTTGCCCCAAATTTGGCGGAACTTGTTCGTGAAAAGGGTGAAATCACCGTTCCTGATGGGTATTCATCACAACTTGCCGAGCAAATCATGAAGGATGTAAAAAAAGATGAAGGTGGAGGTAATCAATCACAGGTTGCCCTCGTATTTCATAATGATAAAAAATTAACCCAAGATGAAATCAAAGAGGCTGAAAAGGCGATACGCTTGCTCGAAGATCACAAAGAACAGCTTGGAATTTCAGAAATTTTAACTCATTTTAATGAAGAAACATTAAAGGAACAACTCGTATCCAAAGATGGTAAATCAATTTTGGCTTCTGTCAGCGTTGATTTTAAAAACAGAACCGCAACTGGCGTCAGTGATGCCTTGTATGAAGCAATAGAAGATGTAAAGGTTGAACACTATTATACAAGTGGTTGGATGATTAGCGAAGATTTAATGAAAAGCTCTGAAGAGGGCTTGAAAAAAACAGAAGGGATCACTCTTGTATTTATCTTAGCTGTTTTATTTCTAGTTTTTAGATCCGCCATTGCACCACTTATTCCAGTATTAACAGTCGGGTTCTCTTATCTTGCTTCACAATCGATTGTTTCGATGCTAGTGGATCGATTTGATTTCCCGATTTCAAATTACACGCAAATCTTCTTAGTGGCTATCTTATTTGGTATTGGTACGGACTATTGTATTTTACTTCTTAGCCGCTTTAAAGAGGAATTAGCCGAAAGAGGAAGTATTCCTGAAGCGATTGTGGAAACGTATCGTAATGCAGGACGTACGGTATTCTTCAGTGGTGTAGCGGTAATGATAGGATTTGCTGCTATTGGCTTTTCCAAATTTATTCTCTATCAATCTGCAGCGGCAGTAGCTGTAGGTGTTGCTTTACTACTCGTTGCCTTATTCACCGTAGTACCTTTCTTTATGGCTGTTTTAGGACAAAAAATCTTCTGGCCTTCAAAAGCAAAAGCAGAGCATGGTGAAAGTAAGATTTGGGGCATGTTCGGGAAATTCTCACTGACTCGTCCATTTCTTGCCTTATTAGTAGTAGCGGTAGTATGTGTACCATTCCTCATTAAATATGATGGAAAAATCTCTTTTAACCAGTTAGAAGAAATTAGTGGAGATGTGAATTCCATTAAGGCGTTCAATGCGATTGCCGATAGCTTTAGACCAGGGGAATCGATGCCAACGCAAATCATTTTAAAAAATGATGAAAAAATGGATTCCGTTGAATATGTCGGATTAGCTGAAAAAATTAGTCAAGAGCTAGAACAAGTTGATTTAGTCGATACAGTTCGCTCCGTTACAAGACCAACAGGTGAGCCAATTGAGGAGTTTTTCGTCTCAAAGCAAGCAGAAAGCCTTGAAGAAGGACTTGGTAAGGGGAAAGAAGGAATTGATAAAATTAGTGAGGGGCTTAATGAAGCAGGAAGTAAATTATCGAAATCGGCACCGGAATTAGAAGGTGCTTCACAGGGAATTAATGATTTAGTTTCAGGAACCAATAAAATTAAAGATGGATTAACTGAGATTCAAACCAACTTAGCTAAAATTGAAGACGGTATTCGAAAAGGTTCCGCTGGTTCTGAACAATTGAAAAATGGGTTAGCCGAAACCAAAAAGGGTGCACAAGACTTATTAGCAGCTTATCAACAAATGCTAAAAGGCTATCAAGATATTGGTGGAAACTTAAGTAATCTAGAAAAAGAATATACAAAAATCGGCAACGGTTTAACCTCAGTAAATACTGCTTTAAGCCAAATTAGTGGAGAAGATTTTGTCTACTTAGAAAATAAATATCAAGGCGTGGCAGGTGAGGCTCAATATCAAAAAATTAAAGGGACGGTTCAAGCTCTTCAGCAACAGCTAGCGCCATTATCTGCAGGATTAAACCAATTAAACGCTGGATTATCCCAAATTAACGGCGGAATGACAAAAGCAAACGCAGGCTTTAGTCAAGCGATTGGAGGCCAGCAACAATTAGTTTCAGGTCTTGAGCAACTAATTAAAGGAATTGAACAGCAGCAGGCAGGTCTAAATCAGTTAGCAAATGGTCAAGGGCAAATCGTCTCTAATATGCCAAAGCTAACAAATGGTCTAGGTGAAATTAACAATGGACAAAAGCAATTGTTAGCTGGCTTTGGTGACCTTGGTGGTCAGTTAAATCAATTAACAGAAGGTCTTAACCAAAGCTCAAAAGGTTTAAACCAAGTATCAGAGGGTTTAGGTTCTGCACAAGACTATTTAACAGGATTAACAGAGTCTACTAATGACGGGTTCTATCTGCCAAAAGAGGTTCTAGAGAGTAAGGACTTTGAACGTGCATTAGATGCTTACATGTCTGATGACCGCAAAGTGATGACAATAGATGTTATTTTTAAAGCTAACCCATATTCAAATGAAGCGATCAATCAAGTGGATGAGTTAAAGGGAGCTATAGAAAGAGCGACTAAAAATACGAAACTAGAAAATGCAACAATAGCTGTTGGAGGAATGACAAGTGTGAACGCTGATTTACGTTCCGTTTCGGGTGAGGATTATTCACGTACGGTCGTATTGATGTTGCTAGGAATATCTATTATTCTAGTTTTCCTTTTCCGTTCTATTATTATGCCAATCTATATCATCGGTTCATTAATCTTAACGTACTTTACCTCGATGGGAATTAATGAAGCCATTTTCGTGAATATCTTAGGATACACCGGCATTAGCTGGGCCGTGCCATTCTTTGCTTTTGTCATACTTATGGCTCTTGGAGTAGATTACAGTATCTTCTTAATGGATCGATTCAATGAATATAAGGATTTATCTGTTGCGGATGCGATGTTGATTTCGATGAAAAAGATGGGAACGGTTATTATTTCTGCAGCCATCATTCTAGGTGGAACATTCGCTGCGATGATGCCTTCAGGAATGCTTTCATTATTACAGATAGCTAGTATTATTTTAGTAGGCTTATTGCTTTATACTTTTGTAGTGTTACCGATGTTTATTCCAGTTATGGTGAAAAACTTCGGAAAAGCAAACTGGTGGCCGTTTAATAGAGCATAAAACTGAGTAGAGGCAACTCCTTTAGGGTTGTCTCTATTTTTTGTTGGGATTTATTTATAGAAGGTTATTATTTGGAGTTGATTTTTGCTATTATTAAAATAATAGAAGTTATGAGAGGTATGGTGAAAATCCAACTTTTCGGATCTTTGTCAAGAAGGTGAATAGATGAAAAAATTTAAATACATAAAGTCTGACCAAAAAGGCTTGACTTTAATAGAGGTCCTTTTAGCTTTTACGATCTTATCGATTATTTTTGCTACGGTTGTTCCCTTCTTGATTTCAGCAGTTAAAAATAACAAGATGGTTGAAACGAGTCATCAATCTATTTATTTTGCAAAAGAAGAATTAACGACCATTCAGAACAATGCTGAGATTCAAAGCTTTTTAAGGGCTATTCAAAATGTCCAACCAACTGAATTACCTAAAACTTCATATCCACACCTAAACCTTCTTTCTAATATTAAGACTGTACAGCTTGAAGAGAAAAAATCAGATACAGACCCTGTTATCCTAGCAAATTACTATGTTCTTGAAATAAAAGAAGGACCATTAAAAATGGAAGTCTTTATTCGATCAAATGCAGACTATATGGGAAAACCTAAATTGTATCGGACAATCATTCATGTTTATGATGAAAACAATAAGTTGCTCACGAAATCATTTGGTTATATAAAGTATAAACCTTAGAAAACGAACGGTGATGAATATGTATCTTTCTAATAATAAAGGATTAACCCTTGTTGAGCTTCTTGCAACGATAACGATACTATCTATCGTCTCTACTATTGTTTGGGGAGTATTGATCAATGGGCATAAAGCTTCAGATATCACGAAATCAAATGTCTATTTACAGCAGTATGCACATGAGATCTTCTTGGCATTACAAAATGCACATCAATTGTCTAATTCCTATACCATTTCATTAGACCGTAACCCAAAGGCGCAATCGATTACCATTACAGGTAAAGACACCTTGACGATCACCGATCCAAATATAGAATTTTCTTTTTATATTTTTGATTCTAATCATCAACCACAACTAATAGGAAATCAACTTATCATTGATTCTAAAAACCAAGATTTAAATTTTAAAATGGTCTTCAACCATATAAACAATCCTCCCAATCCAGGTAATGAAGAGGACCCATCCATGACCTTTACGTTAAAAACGATATTCGAAAAAAAATCAGCACTTACCGACTAAAGAATAATGAAGGTGATCTATTGAAAAAAATAACTTCAGAAAAAGGGTATGCGCTTCTCGTTACCTTACTTACCTTTACCGTGTTAATGATTATCGGTATATCGATATGGGGAATGATTATCAATAATTCTAAACAAATTCATAAAACAGAGAAGGATATACAGTCCACTGACTTAGCAGAGATGGGCTTTGTTTATAACTATACGGTCATTAATGATACTTTCCTTTCATTAACAGACGAGCTAAAGGCTTCAATAATTGAAAAAATAAATCATGATAAGAGCCAAGTTCCTCCTATAAGTCAAGATTACACAAAGATTGCTATCAAGGAATTATTCAATGGTTTAACAGATACACTTAGAACTACTAGTATGTTAAAACAAGAAGAGATTGTTTCTTTAAATGGGAATAATAAGTATACAATCCTTCCAACCCAAAATTCTGATTACCCTGCAGGTCAGTATGTTGAAAGCAAACTAATCAACAACATTACTTTTTTATTAGATGAAACGAATTATAAAATTACTATTTTATTTAATAGTTCAGGTAGCACAGGAGATGTAAATACAAAAAAAACATTGAAGCTCAATTTTGATATAAAATTAAAACCTATTACCATTTCAGATGGTAGTA
This sequence comes from Pseudoneobacillus sp., assembly GCA_035631415.1. GTDB lineage: Bacteria > Bacillota > Bacilli > Bacillales > Cytobacillaceae > Pseudoneobacillus. The sequence continues at coordinate 5,143 of DASQIV010000511.1, forward strand.
CGGGAGATCCAATCCAAAACCCACCTGATCTTGATTTTGTCATAACGAAACCAGATATATCAGGATTAAATCCATGTAATTCATTAGCCAGTACTTTTACTGGCCATGGCTGTGCAACTCTTGGGGATCAAACATTTTCTAGTAATAAAATTGATATTACTGGAACCAATATGTATATTGATGGTGATGCGGAATTTATTGATAATAGCAAAATTACGATTAATAACAATTCAAAAGTATATATTACTGGGGATTCGTCGTTTGGTACGAAAATTGATGAAATTTCAAGTTCGTATGTTCGGGTGGATGGAACTGCTACTATAACAGACCTTGAGACCATTACAAATTCTGTACTAGAAGTAGGCAAATTAACTGATGGCACTGATAACGGTACTAATTTGGGAACTATTAGTAATTCAACGATAAGGGTAGCAGGGGATGCTGACCTTCACAATATTAATATGTTGTTTAGTAATAGTAAATTATTGG
>DASQIV010000512.1:0-2578 GCA_035631415.1 Pseudoneobacillus sp.
GTAGGGGATAAAAACATTGAAGCAACAGAAAATGAATTAATAAATTATTAATAAAATGATCTATTTTTTTATAATAACTTATGGTCTTATATTAGGCTCCTTCTACAACGTAGTCGGCCTAAGAATCCCAGCAAACAAATCAATCATCAAACCACGCTCAGCTTGTCCAACCTGTCATCACACACTTGGGCCGCTAGAGTTGATACCAGTTCTTTCATATTTATTTCAAAGGGGGAAATGCCGTGTCTGCAAGACGGGCATTTCGCCCCTTTATCCGATTATGGAGCTTTTAACCGGGGTGTTATTTGTAGCTGCCCCTTTGATTATGGGATGGACAAGTGAGCTTTGGGTTGCTTGGACTTTGATATCTCTGTTTATTATTATTACTGTATCCGATTTAGCATATATGCTAATCCCTGATAAAATTCTCTTGTTTTTTGCGGGGGTTTTTTTATTAGAGAGATTTTTCTTGCCTCTAACACCATGGTGGGATTCACTTCTAGGTGCAGTCATTGGTTTTGTCCTTCTACTTATTATTTCCATCGTTAGCAAGGGTGGAATGGGGGGCGGCGATATTAAATTGTACGCTCTCATCGGATTTGTCGTAGGAACAAAGCTAGTGCTGTTATCTTTTTTTCTATCAACGCTTATTGGAGCAGTCACTGGTATCCTTGGGATCGCCCTTGGTCTATTAGAAAGAAAGAAGCCGATTCCATTTGGACCTTTTATTGCCATAGGAACTTTGTTGGCTTATTTTTATGGTGATATTATAATAGAAACATATTTACAACTAATGACAACTGGATTTTAATGAGGTTTTAATATGAGCATACTTTCTTCTAATAAAAAAATCGTAAACATTATCTTCAATGACCATTCCATTCGGTATGTAGAAGTAAAGCAACAGAAGCCTCCTGTTCCACTAAAATGGGGTGAGAAGCTTCTTCCCTATGGAATTATTCAAGAAGGGAAAATTGTCGACCCATTAACCTTATCGATGATATTAGAAGAATGCATTGGTGATTGGAAAATCAAACGCCGAAAAGTACGCTTTTTAGTTCCAGATCCATTAGTGATGATTCGGAAAGTAAAAGTGCCAGATGAAGTTCGTTCGGATGAACTAAATGGCTATCTATATTTAGAATTAGGGGAGAGCATCCATTTACCGTTTGAAGAACCGGTATTTGAGACTGTCCTTCTTCCGAAAAAAGGAGAGCATAGAGAAGCTCTTCTTTTTGCTGCACCGCAACAGCAAGTAATGGAATACTCACAGGTTTTATCAGGTTTAAAATTAAAGCCGATGGCAGCCGATATTTCCCCTTTGGCACTCTATCGACTTTACCATCAAACCGATTCAGCGCAAAAAGATGAACGGTTAATGATGATCCAATTTGACTTGGACCGTGTGTTTATCTGTATTTTTGAACAGCATTATCCCATCTTTATGCATCATTATCCGATTCATTATCGTATAGAAGATTGGGATGTCAAACTAACTCGTTCAGGAGCACATCGCTTTCAATATATTGGTGAAACAGCTGATTTAAATACTCAACTAGAGGATTTTTATAAAGAAGTTAGTAAATTAATGGACTTTTACCGTTATTCCCTTTATCAAGGAAATGAGCAAATTACAAAGGTGCTCTTAAACGGAGATCATCCGAAGCTTCAGATTATTTTACAAGAAATGCAACAACGTTTTGAAATTCAAACGCACACCATTGATTCCAGCGAGTGGGCTGCTGGAAAAACATCTTTATTTCCTCATTCACATTTCCTTGCCTTAGGGCTCGGATTGAAAGAGGTGTGAACATGCTGATTGATATTAACCTTTTACCGAAAAAGGAAAAGAAGAATTTTAGTTTATCGATCATAATGTCACTTCTTATATTGCTGTTTGCTATTGGAGCAGGATTATCTTTTTATTACGGAAGTGTTCTTAAATCAGAAGTACAACAGTTGAATCAAGAAAATCAACAGGTGACAGAAAACTTAAAGCTTGAACAAGAACAAGTCGAAATCGCACAGTCGACCAATTCGGTAGTGGAACTAAAAAAAGCTGTAGATTGGGCGCAAAGCTACCCGATTAAATCGGTTCCGGTTTTAAAACATTTAACCTCTTTATTACCTGAAAGGGGTTTTATTCAGCAATACTCTTACAGTGAAGAAGGAACAGTTCAATTAACGGTTCAATTTGATACAAGCAGGGAAGCTGCCTACTTTCTAAAGTGGTTAAATGATTCAGAATGGATTGCTGAGGCGAATATAATAAGTCTTACCTTAGGTAATACAGGAGACTCTGATACCGAAACGACAGATCTTCCAAAAACGGAATATGTTCCTCGCTATATCGGATCTTATGACATCACCCTTGAACGTGAAAAAGTAAAAGAATTAATTAACAGCGAAAAAACAGAGCAAGGAGGGGATTCTGAGTGACCCTCCAGTTAAATAAAAAAGAAAAAAAGATGGTACTTTTCATTTTTATCATTATTCCATTACTATTTGTCATGATCTATTTAAACTATTTACAACCTTTAAAATCAGAAGTTGATTCCAAACAGCAGCAGTTAACAGC
>DASQIV010000513.1:0-5749 GCA_035631415.1 Pseudoneobacillus sp.
GAAGCAATGGATTACCAATGCTGGTTTTGCAGATGTATTTGTAGTTTATGCAAAGATTGATGGTGAGCATTTCACTGCTTTCATCGTTGAACGAAATTATCCTGGTGTTTCAACAGGGGCAGAAGAAAAGAAAATGGGTATTAAGAGTTCATCCACTCGTACATTAATTTTAGAAGATGCCCAAGTTCCGGTAGAGAACTTATTAGGTGAGGCTGGTAAGGGGCATATTATCGCTTTCAACATTCTAAATATCGGTCGTTATAAGCTTGGGGTTGGAGCGGTTGGAGGTTCTAAAGCAGCATTTGAAATTACAGTTAAATATGCAAACCAACGCCAACAATTTAAAACACCAATCTCACAATTTAACTTAACCAAAGAAAAACTGTCTACAATGGCTTCCAAGTTATATGCAGCTGAAAGCTCTGTATATCGTACAGTTGGATTATTCGAAGAACGTATGAGTAAGCTTACAGATGAAGAAGTTAAAAATGGCAAAGAAGTAGCGAAGTCGATTGCTGAATATGCTATTGAATGTTCATTGAATAAAGTATTTGCCACAGAAACATTGGATTATATCGCTGATGAGGGTGTACAAATCCATGGTGGTTACGGCTTTATGTCTGAATATGAAATAGAGAGAGTATACCGTGATTCCCGTATAAACCGAATTTTTGAAGGCACCAACGAAATTAACCGATTATTAGTGCCAGGAACATTTTTACGTAAAGCATTAAAAGGTGAGCTTCCTTTATTGCAAAAAGCACAAGCATTACAAGAGGAACTGATGATGTTAATGCCGGAAGAACCAGGAGATGAGCCGTTAGCTCAAGAAAAATATCTTGCTAAAAATGCTAAGAAGATTGGTCTTCTAGCAGCAGGATTAGCGGCTCAAAAGTATGGTAAGGCATTAGAAAAGGAACAAGAAATTCTGGTGAATATAGCTGATATTATTTCGAATGCATATGCGATGGAGTCGGCTGTTCTTCGTACAGAAAAAGCGATTGAGAAGTCAGGATTAGAAAAAAATAAACAGAAGCTTCTTTATACTCAAATTTTCTGTCAAGAAGCGTTTAATGAAATTGAACAGCATGCAAAGGAAACGTTGGTCGCAACAGAGCAAGGTGATAGCTTAAGAATGCTTATGTCTGCATTACGTAAGTTTACTCGTCATACTCCAATCAATGTCATCGTGAAAAAGCGTGAAGCAGCAGAAAAGATAATTTCTGCTGAGAAATACGTTCTTTAATCTAGTGTTTTTCAACTTAGGGCTCCCTCTTTTGGGGGCCTTAAGCTTTTGCTTTGTTAAAGCAGATTGAAGATTTGGAACTAAGTTGATTGGAGCGGAAATCAACAGACCTCTTTAATTAAGCTAAATATTTTAGAAAAAGATAAGCAGGATTTTTTGAAAGAAAGATAGAATTTTTACAATGTATGTCTTAAAACTGAAATTTGAGTTCCCATTATTGGAAAAGAAAGATAAATATGCTAATATTCAATTGATAAGTTGTCGAATGGATGTGAAAGTATATGAGTTTAACCTTTTACTGGTATCCAAAATGCGGAACCTGTCGTAATGCTAAAAAGTGGTTGGATGAAAAAGGTCTTTCTTTTAAGGAAGTACATATTGTCGAAGCACCACCCACAAAAGAGGAATTAAAAGATTTATTTGAAAAAAGTGGCTTAGATTTAAAAAAATTCTTTAATGTTAGTGGTCAAAAGTATCGAGAACTTGGTTTAAAGGACAAGCTTAAAACGGCTTCTGAAAATGAAATGCTCGAACTTTTAGCCAGTGATGGTATGTTAATTAAACGTCCCATTGTGACTGATGGTAAGAAGGTAACTGTTGGCTTTAAAGAAGAAGAATTTACAAAAAATTGGTTATAAATAGCTCGTTAAAAGGGAAAATTTTTTAAGGTGCTGGTAAATTAATTAGAATATCATGATTGTTTATGATATATGAAATATTACATGGAGGGATTAGGGATGAATACACCAAAGGAATTACGTTATTCTGAAGAGCATGAATGGGTAAAAGTTGAAGGGGAACAAGTACGAGTAGGAATCACTGATTTTGCTCAACATGAGCTAGGTGATATCGTGTTTGTTGAGCTTCCAGAGGTTGGCGATACTGTGACAGTTAATGAGCCATTCGGAAGTGTTGAATCTGTTAAAACCGTTTCAGAATTATATGCACCAATAAGCGGTAAAGTTGTAGCTGTAAACGAAGATTTAAGCGATAGCCCTGAATTTGTTAACGAATCTCCTTATGAAAAAGCATGGATGATCGTTGTTGAGCCATCAGATGCTGGAGAAATGGATAGCTTGATGACAGCTGAACAATATGAAGAAATGATTAATGAAGATTAAGTTTTAGATTGAGCACCTCGATTGGGAGGTGCTCTATTTTATTTCCTGCCTGCATTATTTTTCCATACTTGCTTAACAATTTAAGGGCATTCTAAACATAAAATAGAATGGAAAGGTTGAAGCAGATGTCATTACAACCACAAAAAATGGAGATTACCGATCGTGTTAATGGAAAATTAAAAAACGGGTCTATTGAGCTTTATTTGGGAAATGAGCCTATCGGAAAAATTACGTTACCTGAAGGAAGTCAATTTGAGATGTCCCATCATTTCGAAGTGGATCAGCAGCAGAAGATTTACCAACATTACACCTCTACTACACAGCCAGAAGCAAGGTATACAGACTGTGATGAAGGTGGATGGTGTTAAAGAATAAGAAAAATATTTCTACTTAAAAGATAATAATATTGGGTCTGAAGTAATAAATATGAATTCAGACCCAAAGTTTGTTCGATTTCCTAAGAAATGATGTTTTAGTCTAGATAATGAGAATCAGAAGGCTACACCCTTTTGTCTTACTTTGAATAAAGTAATGTAAATCAATATTAACTATTATAGGTGATCATAATGTTTGACAAAGTCATTATAGTTGAGGGAACCTCTGATAAAAAAAAGGTTGAAAATATTGTGAAGGAACCTGTAGAGATTATTTGTACAAATGGTACAATGAGCCTTTCAAAAATGGATGAACTGATTGACTCCCTTCTTGAAAAAGAGGTATATATATTAGTGGATGCAGATTCTGCTGGAGAAAAGCTCCGAAAACAGTTTAAACGGGAGTTTCCAGAGGCTGGTCATCTGTATATTGATCGCTCCTATCGGGAGGTAGCGACAGCCCCAAGCTATCATTTAGCAACTGTTTTAATGGCCGCTAATATTGATGTGCATTCGGAGCATTTGGAAAAAGGATGATTTACAAATGAAAGAATTTAACCAGGAAGATATTAATCAGTTTTTTAATTTGAAAAGTACTGGAATTATGTATTTATACACACCACTATGCGGAACTTGCCAAACTGCTTCCAAAATGATGTTAGTAATAGAACAACTTCTACCTAATTTCCCCTTTTCACAAGCTAATCTAAACTACGTCCCAGACATCGCTAAGATTCTTTCAATTGAAAGTGTACCTTGTTTATTAGTCATAAAAGATGGTCAAATAGAAGAAAAAATATATGCTTTTCACTCAGTCCCTTATTTATATGAAAAAATTAAGAAAATGTTGGAAATGAAAAAGGTGCAATAGGCATCTTTTTTTCTCTGTTTAGAATTTTTAGAGTCTTTAGACTTTAGCTATTTACAAAGATAACCAAAAAAGATTATGATATTTAGGGTGACGAAATTTTAGGGAGAGAAGAATATATGGCATTTTATAAAGAGTGGGCGAATCAGATTCGTGGATATAATCGAAACATAAGGCTAGCTCTTTTAAGCAGTGCGTTTATCCAAATTGGTATGGGTATTTTTATGGTTATTTATAATTTTTATATTAGAGAACTTGGATTTTCAGAGCATGTGAATGGTCAAATTATTTCTATGAATTCGTTAGCTACTGCACTTATATTGATACCAGCAGGTTTATTAAGCGATCGGCTTGGAAGAAAGAATGTTATGCTTTATGGCGTTGTCTTAACAGGGGCATTTTTAATTTTTCGAAGTGTGATAGAAGTTGAACACTTATTGATATTATTTGCTCTTTTTACAGGTCTTACAATGGCATTTATTCAGGTATCTGGAATTCCATGGTTAGCTGAAAATTCAACACCAGAGCAAAGAGTGCATCTTTTTAGTATTCACTTTGCTGTAATGACTGGATCCAATGTCATTGGAAATTTATTAGGTGGAGCCTTTACTGACTTTTTCTCCATGTTTTATACAGAAGTAGAGAGTATTCGTGCTACACTTTTAATCGGTGCATTTGTATTTTTAATCGGTATTACCCCCATTTTAAAGTTTAAAGAAACGAAGAGAAGAAGGCCGGAAAAAGGAAAACCTTTTCAAGAAAAAGTGAAATTACATAGTGAAAGTATAAAGATAGTTTTACTTTTTGCCGTAGCGCAATTATTAATTGGTATAGGTGCTGGATTAGTCATTCCATACCTAAATTTATATTTCTCAGATCGATTCTCTGCTTCCAATACGTCGATTGGCTTGATCATTTCCCTTGGTCAGGCAGCTACTGCTATTGCCATCATAATCGGACCTTTAGTAGTAAGAAAATTAGGTGAAGTGAAAGCGGTAGTTACGCTTCAATTATTATCACTCCCTTTTTTATTGTTAACTGCCTATACAGAACATTTATGGCTTGCAGCAATTGGTTTTTTATTTAGGCAAGCATTAATGAATGCTGGTAATCCAATCCAAATGTCATTAATGATGTCGAAGGTTGATAATTCGATGAAAGGTCTCGCTAATTCAGTCAACCAGATGGTGTTTAATCTAGGTTGGGCAATGATGGGTCCAGTATCAACTGGAATTGTTGTCAAGTATGGCACTTATTGGGGATATGCGACCGTTTTTACCATTACAGCATCTTTATATTTAATGGGTTCTGTTTATTTTTATATCGTTTTCAAAAAAATAAATGTGGAACGACATCTAAAAGAAGCAGTCTAATTTCTGACATATTTCTCGGGAAATGTTTGACAATGCCGAAATACATAACGGCATTGTTTTTTTTGTCGAGAGATACTAGAAGGATTTTATCCGAAAAGAATGAATATCTAAAGGGAGAAACTAGTGAGGTGTTTGCCTTTGGAAATGATTTATACATGGGGGACTTCTTTACAAAAGAATTCATCTATCCTATTATTCCTTCAATCACATAAAATATTGCTATCATTTGAGATTGATAATGAAACGATATTTGTATTATTTCAGAATGGGGTTATAGATATGACTAAACAGGCAGTGGATGACATCCCTGACGCTCTCATAAAGGGAGATAAAGGTGCTATTGAGAAGCTGTTAACAGGTGATCTTTTACTAAGAGAGTTAATTTCTCTAAAACAAATTTTTGTTCAATCATCATTTCGAAAACTTCTCTTCTTAGAAAGCTTATTTAAGCTAGCACATTTGCAATTTAATTCAGAAATTTCAAAAAAACAACTTGACGACATTGAAAATGGTGTGATAAGATTCATTTAAATTTTACTGCTAAGATAAAACAATGATTTTAAAAACTTAATATTTCTTATCAAGAGAGGTGGAGGGACTGGCCCTTTGAAACCCGGCAACCGGTAATAACACGGTGCTAAATCCAGCAGAGTATTGCTCTGAAAGATAAGAAGAGATGACAGCTAACCTCTTCTACGGAAGTGGTTTTTTTTTCGAGCTGCAGCGCCTAGCCCCTCGATGGAGGAAAGTAAATCATTTCCTCATAG
>DASQIV010000514.1:0-12870 GCA_035631415.1 Pseudoneobacillus sp.
CTTGGTAGAGCAGCAGGAAGGAATGATCTTTCGGACAAATAGTGCCACTACGCAGCTAGAGGAGATCACGTCTGAGCTATTTTTACTCCGGGAAGAGTATAACCTACTACAAAGAGCTGCACTTGCTTCTAAAGGAGCTGCACTACTTTTTGAAAAGGACCTATTCCTTGCACAATTGTCCGAAGATATCAACCTTATAACGGAAGGTGAAATTCTGGTAGATGATGTAAAGCTTAAGCAAAAGCTCGAAGGTATTTTTAGTCAAAAAAGAAAAAGTGATAATATTTCTCTTGAGCTATACAAAGGAAAAGAAAATATATTTTCTGCCATGAATCTTAATCAAGAGGTGGAAAAGGCATTAAAAAGGATCGTCTGGTTAGATAATGGCTCTTATATTGTTATTGATGAAACAGAGGCCTTAACTATCATCGATGTCAATACAGGCAAATTTGTCGGGAAATCTTCACGTCAAAATACAGTTAATCAAGTAAATACCGATGCTGCTGTAGAAGTTGCAAGACAAATCATTCTACGAGATTTAGGCGGCATGGTATTAATAGATTTTATTGATATGAAGTATGAAAGTGAACGTCAAAACATTGTAAAGATTTTAACAAATGAATTAATGAAGGATGTTAAAAAGCCCAAAATTATTGGCTTTACTGAATTAGGTATTCTCCAGCTGACGCGTCGAAAAACAAAACCAACTTTATCTGAAACGTTGTTAACAAAGTGTCCGACGTGTGATGGTAATGGTCGGATTTATAGTCCTGAGTCTGTGGCTTTCCGCCTTGAAAGAGAGCTTTGGGAATACCGCCACAGTGATTATGAAGAAATATTCGTCACTACAACAGAAGATGTTTATCGACTCTTTAGTGGCGAGAATGCCGTTCATAAGGAGAGATTAGAGACTGCAATTGGATCTAATCTTCATTTTACTATTAGTGAAAAAGCTGTTTCATATTATGAAGTGACTAGGCTTGACTAAAATCTTGAAATTTGATAAATTATACTCTCTCTTTCGATTAGAGAGAGTCTTTTTTGTTGATATAACAGTTGGAGATTATTCAATTTGTTATTGACACTTTCCTAGATTTTATGATAGGATTTTAATGTTATGTTTGTAGCACCCGTGCTACAACCGCTCAAAGTAGGTAATAAGCTTTTGCTAATAGCAAAACGCCTGCAAATGGCGAGTCTGAGTCTAATGAGGAGGTGCAAGTATGTACGCAATTATCGAAACTGGTGGTAAGCAAGTAAAGGTAGAAGAAGGACAAGCAATCTACATTGAAAAGCTTAACGCAGAAGCTGGTGAAACGGTTACTTTTGATAAGGTTCTTTTCGTTGGTGGTGAAACTGTTAAAGTTGGAAGCCCTGTTGTTGCAGGAGCGACTGTAACTGCTAAAGTTGAAAAGCAAGGTCGTCAAAAGAAGATCATTGTTTTCAAATACAAAGCGAAGAAAAACTATCGTAAAAAGCAAGGTCATCGTCAGCCTTATACTAAAGTTGTTATTGAAAAAATCAACGCTTAAGGTGGTCTGTAGCAGATGATTCGAATAACGATTAATCGTTTAGAATCCGGTCTGATTAGAAGCTTTACTTTAAGTGGGCATGCCCAGTTTGCTAATAGAGGTAAAGATATTGTTTGCGCAGGTGCTTCTGCGGTATCATTTGGTGCTGTTAATTCAGTTATTGCCTTAACAGGCGTAGAACCAAAGATTGAACAAGGAAAAGATGGCTTTCTTCGCTGTGTGATTCCAGATGATTTATCAGATGAAACACAAAAGAAAGTGCAACTCTTATTAGAGGGTATGATTGTTTCATTGCAAACGATCGAAAAAGACTATGGAAAACATATAAAAATTAACTTCCAGTAGGAGGTGGAACAAATGTTAAGATTAGATCTTCAGTTTTTTGCTTCTAAAAAGGGAGTAGGTTCTACTAAGAACGGTCGTGACTCTCAAGCAAAACGCCTTGGTGCAAAACGCGCAGACGGACAATTAGTATCTGGTGGTTCAATTTTATATCGCCAACGCGGTACAAAAATTTATCCAGGTGTGAACGTAGGACGTGGCGGAGACGACACACTATTCGCTAAAGTTGACGGAGTTGTTAAGTTCGAGCGTTTAGGACGTGACCGTAAACAAGTTAGCGTATATCCTGTTGCACAAGAAGCGTAAGCTTTAAAAAACTCTAACCTAATTGGTTAGAGTTTTTTTTAGGCCTTTTTAGTTACGCCTCTTGCCTTTTTTGATATACTTATCAGCAAGTAGTCTTCTGACACAAAAAAAGGTGTGGGAGTTAAATTGATGGAAAATAATTGGGATATCGTTAACGTGCTACGCTATGCACGACATGATTGGTTAAATAAAATTCAACTAATTAAAGGAAATCTATCTTTAAATCGACTCGAAAGAGCACAAGATATTATAGACGAGATTGTAATGGAGGCACAGCAGGAAGCAAAATTATCAAATTTAAAACTTCCTAACTTTGCTGCTCTCCTTCTAGTGACAAACTGGAACAATTATTATTTCCGTTTGGAGTATGAGGTATTAGGTGACCTTCAATCGGTCATGATGGATGATACACAGCTAACCGAATGGACAAGCTCATTTTTTGGTTTTTTAAATACCTGTATTGAAGCATTTCAGGAAAACCATTTATCCATTTCCGTTTTACCGGAAGTAATTGGTGCACAATTTTTCTTTGATTTTACTGGATCGATTTTAAAACAGGAAGAGCTGAAAGCATTTTTAGAAAAATCACATCCAGCAGTGAATCTTAAAGAAATCTCTGAAACTGAATTGTCCTTTGAGCTTCAATGGGTAAATACATAAAAATATCAATTGGCACCTTCAAACTTAGAAGGCCAATTGGGAAGAATTTATGAAAATAAATTCTGATTAGCTAGTTTCTACGAGTCTCGTCGTACGATTCGAAACTAATTTCTACAGACGGGAGGTAAAAAATATGTTCGTTGATCAGGTCAAAATTTATGTAAAAGGCGGAGATGGTGGCAATGGTATGGTTGCTTTCCGCAAAGAGAAATATATCCCTAAAGGTGGCCCAGCCGGTGGTGATGGTGGTAAAGGGGCGAATGTTGTTTTTCAAGTAGAAGAAGGACTTCGCACATTAATGGATTTCCGTTACCAAAGACATTTTAAAGCTAATCGTGGTGAACACGGAATGTCTAAAAATCAGCACGGTAGAGGCGCACAAGATATGATTGTTAAGGTGCCACCTGGAACGGTAGTCATGGATGCTGAAACGAAAGAGGTTATTGCCGATTTGGTGGAGCATGGACAAAGTGCAGTTATTGCAAAAGGTGGACGAGGTGGACGTGGAAATTCACGTTTTGCTACTCCAGCAAACCCTGCGCCTGAGCTATCTGAAAATGGTGAACCAGGCCAAGAGCGAGATGTTATTTTAGAGTTGAAATTATTGGCAGACGTTGGTTTAGTTGGATTCCCGAGTGTTGGAAAATCAACTTTACTATCTGTTGTTTCTGCAGCTAAGCCAAAGATTGCTGAATACCATTTTACAACGATCGTTCCTAATTTAGGGATGGTAGAAACGGCTGATGGTCGTAGCTTTGTTATGGCGGATCTTCCAGGTTTAATTGAAGGAGCACACCAAGGTGTCGGATTAGGACATCAGTTCCTTCGCCACATTGAAAGAACTCGTGTTATTGTCCATGTTATTGATATGGCAGCAACTGAAGGAAGAGACCCACACGAAGACTTTTTAACGATTAACAAAGAGTTAAAAGAGTATAATTTACGATTAACGGAACGCCCTCAAATTATTGTTGCGAATAAAATGGATATGCCGGAAGCGGAAGAAAATCTAAAAATCTTTAAAGAAAAACTAGAGGAAGACTATCCGATTTTCCCAATCTCGGCTATTACGAGCCAGGGGCTTAGAGACCTTCTATTTGCCATTGCGGACAAATTAGAAACGACACCAGAATTCCCTCTTTATGAAGAAGAAGAAGATGTTAGTGTAAATCGTGTTATATATAAACATGAAGCTAAAGAACTTAACTTCAAAATTACAAGAGGCCCTGATGGTGCGTTTGAAGTGTCAGGTGCTGAGGTTGAAAAGTTATTTAAGATGACTAACTTTGCAAGAGAAGAATCGATTAATCGTTTTGCTCGTCAATTACGTGGTATGGGCGTGGATGAAGCTCTACGTGAAAGAGGAGCGAAAGACGGCGATATCGTAAGGCTTCTAGAATTTGAGTTTGAGTTCATTGAATAGACCGTCTCGTGCATAGGAGAGGTGGAAATGATGCGGCCGGGTAAAAATGATAAAAAGTTTTATTTAGTAAGAGAAGATGTCTTACCGGAAGCGATGAAAAAAACAATAGATGCGAAAGAAATGCTAGATCGAGGCAAAGCAGAGTCTGTATGGGATGCCGTGCAAAAAGTCGATTTAAGCCGCAGTGCTTTCTATAAATATCGTGATACGGTTTTTCCTTTCTCATCAGTCGTAAAGGAAAAATTAATCACTCTATTTTTCCAAGTAGAAGATCGTTCTGGCACTCTTTCAAAGCTCTTAAGTGTAGTGGCGGCCTCTGGTTGCAATATTTTAACCATTCACCAAACCATTCCACTCCAAGGAAGAGCGAATGTAACGATGTCGCTCAATATGGTGGACATTGCGATCGACATAGATGAGTTGCTCGGGCAGCTTCGTCAGCTAGAATTTGTAGATAAAGTAGAAGTGCTGGGTTCAGGTGCGTAAAATCCTGAATTCCGGCTCTTTTTTTAATAATCTATCGGGATTGATGTCTTTTTTAGGGGAAAATAATTGATTTCTCATGTTTTAGTGTGTATTAGGTGAATTTTAAAGGGATATAAGGGGTTTCAGAGCAGTTTTGGGATATATATGCTCGAGTTTTCGAGAGATATGCTCAACTTTTCGCGAGATATGCTCAACTTTTAGAATATATGCTCGACTTTTCGCGAGATATGCTCAACTTTACGAAGGATTTGTCCACCTATTCGAAGTATATCCCCCACTCCCCTACTAATCTCTAACCACGCACACACACATTTTAAATTGACAAGGTATTGGAGGAGAACAAATGAAGGTTGGATTCTTGGGTCCAAAAGCGACATTTACGGATTTGGCGGTTAGAAAGATGTTTCCAGCCGAGAATTACAGGAGTATTCCGTTTGATACTATCCCTGAATGTATGGATGCAGTCGAAGCGGGAGAGGTAGATATTGCGACTGTTCCTTTAGAAAATGCACTGGAAGGTTCGGTGAACATTACACTCGATTATCTAACCCACGAAATAGATATTCCAATACGGGGGGAGATTTCTACCCCAATTGCACAGCATCTTATGATTCATCCTAACAATATTAATGAAAAAATTGAAAGAATTTACAGCCATTCACATGCTATTGCGCAGTGTCATAAACATCTTCACCAGAATTGGAAGGGTACTCCTTCGGAAAATATGACTTCCACTGCGGCTGCAGCTCAATATGTAAAGGACCATCCAGAAGAAAGAATAGCTGCAATCGCTAATGAGCTTGCGGCACAAGAATATGGCTTAACGATTGTTGCCAAAAATATTCATGATTTTTCCCATAATCATACTAGGTTTGTTATCCTATCTAAAAATGATCTTGAATTTGAAAATTCAAAGGGTGTCTTCAACGGGTATAAAACGACTGTAATGGTGACTTTGCCTGCCGACCAATCAGGAGCCCTTCACCTCGTTTTATCAGCGTTCGCTTGGAGAAAGCTAAATTTATCAAAAATCGAATCTCGACCGATGAAAACAGGACTTGGTAATTATTTTTTTATTATTGATATCGAAAAAGATATGGATGAAATTCTTATCCCTGGGGCAATTGCTGAACTGGAAGCTTTAGGAAGCAATGTAAAGGTTCTAGGGAGCTATCCTTCTTTTATAATGGAAAAAGGGACTGTCATATAGACATCCCTTTTTGGTTATGACCTAACTCCAGCCGGGAAGAAAGAATTTCATTTCTTCCTAACTAGCCAAACGTGGCTGCGGGGCTCGATTCTATTGATTATTCTTAATTAGTAGATTAGCCTCTAACAATGCATTTTCAGCTTCCTCTAAGGCTTTTTCAGAAGTGGCTGTAATGGTGTGTAAATGTATACCATCGGTTAACTCTGATAAAAAGGCTGCTTTTGTTGAAAGAACATTTTTCATAAATTGCTTTACCTCTTGTCGGTTTGAAACCATAATGGATGCAGTCAAATCTCCATATACAGGATGTTCGATCGTTACATCTTTTACAGTTACTCCGTGATCGACAAGTAGATTTAATTCTTCCTCTGTTCGATCAGGTGGATGGTAGCAGGCAATCGATCTCTCGATTAGTGGATTAGGAGAATTCGTCTTTAAATATATATAACCTTGGCTAGTAGCTATAATCGGTTCGTTTTTAGCTTTCAAAAGAGTTATATCTCCAACAATCACTTGTCTGCTTACATTCGTTTTGGCCGCTAGGTCAGCACCTGTAATAGGAGAGGCGCTTGCTTTTAATACGTTTAAAATCCACTCTCTCCTGTCATCTCCAAGTAATTTTTTTTGTGTGGTCATAATAAACTCCTCAGCTTTCTATCATACTTCATTATTTTATCCTTCTAGATTCAATCAAATCCCATCAATGTTTATTTTACATAACTTTCTTTCGAAAAAGCGAGTGCAATGTTTACTATTTTATGTGCAAGCTGTTTTACATCCTCAGAGGTGGTCATCCGTCCAAAGGATATGCGTACAAATTCCTTTGCCTTTTTGCCTGTAGCTCCTAATGCTTGCATCGTTTTGGACGGTGTTTGCATACCAGCTTGACAAGCACTTCCAGTGGAAATCGCATACCCTAAACGATTACATTCAAGCATAAGCCATTGTCCTTCAACACCGTCAATGCTAAAACCAATAATTCCAGGGTACTGTTCGCCTTCAATATCAGAACCGTGTATAGTTACTTTCTCATCGATCTGATCTAGTCCCTTTATAAATAGTTCTCTTAGCACACTATATTGTTTATTTCGTTCAGACATCTCATGTATGGCTTTTTCTGCGGCAACCGTCATAGCACATATGGCAGGCAGATTGACGGTTCCAGGTCGTATTCCTCTTTCATGCGATGTTCCTGGAAGAAAAGGAGTCCAATGAATCGAGGGATCGATATATACCGCACCAATACCCTTAGGACCATAGAATTTATGACTAGAAAAAGAAAAACTACTTACCGAGCTTGCTAAATTTATAATATTCGATTTCCCGAAAGCTTGAACAAAATCACTATGAAAATGAATTTGTTTTAGGCGACAAAGTTTTGATATTCCTTCAATTGGTTGAAGTGTTCCAATTTCGGAATTGGTATGCTGAATCGAGATAAGTATCGTGTCTTCACGAATTTCTTTTTTTAATGCATCCATCGAAATGATACCTTTTGGAAGGTAAGGAAGACAAGTAATCTCGTAACCTTCTTTTTCTAGCCTTTTAAAAGTACCATGGATGGATGAATGCTCTGCCATCGACGTGATAATATGCTTCCCCTTTTTCAATGGGGCTGAAAGAAGAGCCTCAATCGCTAAAAAATTACTCTCAGAACCTCCGCTAGTAAAATATAATCCTCTTTTATCAACAGCAAGTAATTGTGCGAGTGTTTCACGGCACTGTTCTAAAAGTCGTGCAGAACCGCCACCTATATCGTGAAGACTACTCGTATTTCCAAAAAACTGTGTAGAAACTTGGATATATGAATCGGCTGCGTCCTTATCTAAAGGGCATGTTGCGGCATAATCAAAATAAATCATTTTTTTCACCCATTTCCGAGGAATTAATTATCGAAAAAATACTTGTCATTAGTTTAAATCTATGTAAATATAAGTGTCAAGACACCTGTTAATCAGGAGGGTAAATTTACATGAACTATAGTGATGTTTTAATCATCGGTAGTGGGATAGCTGCTTTACAGCTTGCTGCTCAATTAAATCAGGATAAAAATGTGAGAGTTCTCACAAAGTCATCGATTAGGACAGCGAATTCTTACTTAGCACAAGGAGGAATTGCTGCTGCAGTTGGAAAGGAAGACCATCCTTCCAAACATTATGTGGATACTTTAGAAGCTGGTAGATTCCATAATCAAGAAAATACAGTTCTTGAAATGATTGAAGCAGCACCTAAACTAATTCAAGATATGTATAAAGAAGGTTGCGATTTTGACCATGATGAGCAGGGAAATTTGCTATTAGGCATGGAAGGGGCACATAGTGAAAAACGAATTGTTCACGGTGGTGGTGACGCTACTGGTAGACGGATGATCGAATTTCTCGTTACACAGTTAAAAGACAATATCCATGTTGAAGAAAATATTTATGTCTATGAGTTAATTTTAGATGAAGAAAAAGAGAAATGTATCGGTGTGAAAGGAAAAAAAACGGATGGTTCGATTGAGTATTTCTATGCCCAACATGTTGTCCTAGCGACAGGTGGATGCGGTCAGCTATACAGCTTTACCTCCAATGCAGAAACCGTTACTGGTGATGGCATTGTCATGGCCTATTTGGCTGGAGCCGAAATAGCAGATATGGAATTTATTCAATTTCATCCAACACTATTGTATGTAAATGGGGAAACAAAAGGGTTAGTTTCAGAAGCAGTCCGTGGTGAAGGAGCCATATTAGTGGATGAAGAGAACCTACCAATCATGGAGGGGGTTCATCCATTAAAAGACTTAGCCCCTAGACATATTGTGTCCCAAACCATCTATGAGTATATAAAAAATGGTAAACAAGTATTTTTAGATATAAGTAACATCAAAGACTTTAAAAATCGTTTTCCTTCTATTACTTTATTATGCAGTCAAAACAATATTGAATTGGGAAAAGGCAAGGTACCAATAGTGCCAGGAAGTCACTTTTTAATGGGAGGAATTAAAACCGATTCTATAGGCCGTACCTCACTAAAAAATTTATTTGCCATTGGCGAGGCTTCATGTACAGGATTACATGGTGCAAATCGTTTAGCAAGCAACTCCTTATTAGAGGGATTGTATCAAGGAAAAAAGCTAGCGGAGTGGATTGATTCACAAGAAAATCAATCATCAGTACAAGAATATCCCAATACCGTTTATCCAGTTGTAAAAAAGAAGCTTTCACTTCCTGACATCAACACGTTGCAGTCGAAAATGATGGAGTATGTTGGAATCGTTCGTTCTAAAAAGACTCTTACCGTTCAAAAAAAATGGCTCGAACAATTTCAGGTTAACCAGATTAGTGGAGACCTCGATGGATATTCAACGGGCGACGTAACGAAAATATTTATGCTTATTGCGGCTGAATTAATTACCAACTCCGCATTACGAAGAACAGAAAGTCGTGGTGGTCATTTCCGTAGCGATTATCCGATTGAAGATGATGTCAATTGGTGTAAAAAACAAATTGTTTATAAGCGACAAGGGGAGAAATCAGATGAACATGTTAAAGCTGCGCTCGCAAATTGAGCATTTTTTTATCGAGGATATTGGCGATCAAGATATAACGAGTGACCTTATTTTTACAGGTGGATCCATCGGCGAGGTTACATTTATCGCAAAGGAGGCAGGAGTTTTTTGCGGTGAAAATATCATTCTCCAAGGATATAAGCTACTAAATGAAAAGATTGAAGTTAGTGTGAAGGCAAAAGATGGAGAAGCCATAGAGGTAGGGCAAATCATAGCAACTGCTTCAGGAGAAATAGCTGATTTATTGAAAGGGGAAAGAGTCATTCTGAACCTTGTTCAACGTATGAGCGGAATTGCAACTTTGACGAAAAGAGCTGTTCAAGAGTTAAACAGTCCTGTAACGAGATTATGTGATACAAGAAAGACGACCCCGGGCTTACGGATGTTTGAAAAATATGCTGTTCGCTGTGGGGGCGGATTTAATCATCGCTATGGATTATATGATGGCGTCATGATTAAGGATAATCATATATCCTTTTCTGGTTCCATTACAAAGGCAGTGAACGAAGTACGGAACAAGCTAGGACATATGATGAAAATAGAAGTCGAAACAGAAAGTATAGAACAAGTAATGGAAGCCATTGAGGCAAATGTAAATGTCATCATGTTTGATAATCGCTCACCTGAAGAAATAAAAGAAATGATTAAACTTGTTCCTCATCATATTGTTACTGAGGCATCTGGTGGAATTACATTAGAAAATTTAGCTAGCTATCGTGATTCAGGTGTAGATTATATTTCACTTGGATTTTTGACCCATTCAGCAAAAGCTTTAGATATAAGTGTAAAAGTTTCATGGGATACAGGGGAGGTACAGAGCAATGAGCTTCTTAGAAACGTTACAAATTAATCATTTTATGATTCCGAATCAATATCGGGAAATGACAAAAGAGGAACTAGAACAAAGAGTAATGGAGATAAAAGAAAAATATGGTTCAAGACTTTTCATACCTGGACACCATTATCAAAAAGAT
Source organism: Pseudoneobacillus sp. (assembly GCA_035631415.1). Lineage (GTDB taxonomy): Bacteria > Bacillota > Bacilli > Bacillales > Cytobacillaceae > Pseudoneobacillus. The sequence goes on from DASQIV010000514.1 coordinate 10,484, forward strand.
GAAGTGATTCAGTTTGCCGATGCAACAGGTGATTCATTAAAGCTTGCCCAATTATCAGCTGAAAATAAAGAAGCTGAATTTATTGTCTTTTGTGGTGTGCATTTTATGGCTGAAACCGCTGATATTTTAACAAGAGAAGATCAAAAGGTGTTTTTACCAGATATGCGAGCGGGTTGTTCCATGGCGGATATGGCTGATATAGAACAAACTGAACGTGCATGGGAAAAGCTTTCACATTTATTTGGTGATACCGTTATTCCACTAACCTATGTGAATTCAACTGCTGCTATTAAGGCTTTTGTTGGTGAAAAAGGTGGGGCAACGGTAACATCATCAAATGCTGAGACGATGGTAAAATGTGCATTTGAAAAAAAAGAACGTATTTTATTTTTACCAGATCAACATTTAGGTAGAAACACTGCTGTAAACTTAGGTATTCGTCTAGACCAAATGGCTGTCTGGGACCCACATTCTAATACACTGGATTATAATGGTGAATTTGAGGATTTAAAGGTGATTTTGTGGAAAGGTCATTGCTCTGTTCATGAAAATTTTACAATTGAGAATATTGAGGCTGTTAGAAAACAACATCCCAATATGCAAATCATCGTTCACCCCGAATGTCGTAGAGAGGTGGTAGAGCTTTCAGACCAAGCTGGATCAACGAGCTTTATTATCGATGCCATTGAGAATTCCAAGCCAGGATCAGAATGGGCGATTGGAACAGAGATGAATTTGGTAAACAGGATCATTAAGGAACATCCAGATAAAAGAATTATCTCATTGAATCCACATATGTGTCCCTGTTTGACCATGAATCGAATAGACTTACCACATTTAGTTTGGTGTTTAGATATGCTAGAAACATCGGTTGATCATAATCGTATTAAAGTAAAAGAAGAAATTGCGAGTAATGCGAAATTAGCTTTAGAAAGAATGTTGCAAAACGCGTAACTAACCCACGGGATGACCAAAATCGGTCATTCCATTTTTTTTTACAATAAGTACAAGTTAACATTCTAACCAATAAACATGCCGCGTAAAGGCAAAGCATACAATAGTTAGGAAGGGATTCATATTTTTAGAAAAATATGCATAAGTTTTTTTGAAGATTATTAGCAATTTGCCTAGTTTCACATACACTATATGGACTTATGCCATAGGAGGGAAACATTGTGAAGATCCATATCGTTCAGAAAGGGGATACTCTTTGGAAGATAGCCAAGAAATATGGCGTCAATTTTGAAGAGTTAAAGAAAATGAATTCCCAGCTTAGTAACCCAGATATGATCATGCCCGGTATGAAAATTAAAGTCCCCACTTCAGGTGGTTCAGTTAAAAAGGAAGCACCAATGAATTTGGGGGCAAAAAAAGAAATGCCAAAAGCAGAGGCGCCGTTGGTAAAAGAACAACCAATTGTAGAAGCGCCGATAGCACAGGCACCAATTAAGGAAGCACCAGTAATGCCGATCAAAGAGGCACCAATTATGCCAGTGAAAGAAGCACCCAAAGTAACCTATACTCCTAAAATACCTCAACCAGTCATTCCAGATATTGATATTAACAACTATTACATGTTGAATATGGCGAATATGTCCGTTCAACAACCGCAACTCCCACCAAAACCAACCAATATTTTACCGGAAGTAAAAGAGGTTCCGAAGGCAGTGGCACCGATTCAAGAGGTTCCAAAAGAAATTCCTCAAGCGGTAGCACCCATTGCCGAATCACCAGAATTACCAATTCAAGGAGGTTTTGAACAACCAATGTATCCAGAATATTGTATTCCAGTAAGCCCAATTTTACCAGGATCTGGCCTACAGCCTGGATTGTATTCACCACAACCATTTGTCCCATATCAACAACCAGTAGCAATGCCTTACCAACCAATGCCTTACCAACCAATGCCATATCAAGCAGCTCCAAGTGCTGTTAACCCGGCTGGGATGCCTGGTGTTTCAAACCCATCTTACTTAGCGGGAATGGAGGAATCATCATCCTTTATGCCACAAATGCCAGTAATGAATCCGATGGGTCAAAATCCTACGGCTGTCATGGGAGTTCAATCTCCACCTTATCCACAAGGGCAACCAATGGGAATAGCACCAGCTGGTTTTGGTCCAGTACCTGTAGGACCAATGGCAGATAATTGTGTTCCTGCTTCTCCAGTTTTACCAGGAAGTGGATTTGGTAATGTTGCAACACCTTACGGGGCACCATTTGGATATCCACAACAACAACCGTGGCCAATTCGTACTCAACCAATGACCCAAGATGACCAACAAATGCCAATGCAACAAATGCCATTTGGAGGTCAACAACTACCGATGCAGCAGATGCCATTTGGTGGTGGTCAGCAAATGCCAATGCAGCAAATGCCATATGAT
>DASQIV010000515.1:0-2878 GCA_035631415.1 Pseudoneobacillus sp.
GAAAGGTTTCCATTACCATTGCCAAATTGATTATATAGCTTCTTTAATGGAGAGGGCAGATTTTTCAATTGGAGCAGGAGGTAGTACTACTTGGGAAAGATGTTTTCTCGGTCTCCCTTCTTCGAGTACGATTGTTGCATCGAATCAAGTAGATTCAACAGAAACTACTGCATCTTTAGGAGCAATATGGAATATTGGGTGGCATGAAAAGGTGACAGTTGATACATATAGAGGGCTGCTATTATCGTTAAAAGATCGTCAAGAAGAATTGAAGCAAATGAGTTTAAATGGATTAGAACTTACCAAGAATCCAGACGGTGCAGACCCGTGGCTGAAACATATTTTAGAGGTGACGAAATGATTCAAATTGGTACAAAAAAAATTGGAAAATCTGAAAAACCGTTTATTATTGCAGAAATGTCTGGAAACCATAATCAATCACTTGAACGAGCCCTTAAGATTGTAGATCTTGCGGCAGAAGCAGGAGTAGATGCGGTTAAATTGCAGACGTATACACCGGATACAATGACGCTAGATATACATACAGGGGAATTTTTTATTGATATTGACACTAATTTGTGGAAAGGTCAGTCATTGTATAATTTATATAAAGAAGCTTATACGCCGTGGGAATGGCATGAAGCTATTTTTAATCGTTGCAAAGAACATGGAATGTTAGCGTTTAGCTCCCCGTTTGATGAAACAGCAGTAGATTTTTTAGAAACTCTTGAAGTGCCTGCTTATAAAATTGCTTCATTTGAGAATGTTGATATTCCATTAATAAAAAAAGTTGCTGCAACTGGAAAACCAATTATTATTTCAACGGGTATGGCAACTGTTGCTGAAATTGATGAAGCAGTACAGGCCGTTCGTTCACAGGGAAATGAACAAATTATTTTATTGAAATGTACGAGTACCTATCCAGCAACTCCAGAAAATTCCCATATCGCTACTATTCCACATATGAAAAATGTTTTTGGGACGGAAGTGGGTTTATCTGACCATACAATGGGTGTTGGGACAGCTGTAGCAGCTGTAACACTGGGTGCGGTTGTGATCGAAAAGCATTTCACAATCTCACGACAAGAAGGAGGTGTGGATGCTGCGTTTTCATTAGAGCCAAATGAACTAAAATTGCTAGTTGAAGAAACAGAACGGGCTTCGAAGAGTCTTGGTGAAATCCACTACGGTCCTACAGAAAGTGAAAAACCATCACTTCAACACCGTCGCTCACTTTATATTGGAGTAGATTTAAAAGAAGGCGATGTGCTGACGAAAGAAAATGTGAGGGTTATTCGACCTGGTCATGGATTACCTCCAAAATATTTGGATTTAGTAATTGGTAAGCGTGTGAAAAAGGATGTTTCAAAAGGAACACCTCTTGATTGGGAGATTTTATTATAAGGGATGAAATAGATGGAAAAGCGGGAATCGTTTTTATCATACGGAAGTCAGTGGATTGAGGAAGATGACATTACAAAAGTAGTGGAGACGTTGAAATCTCCATTTCTTACTCAGGGTCCCAAAGTAGAAGAGTTCGAAGAAGCAGTTGCGGCATATGTGGGAGCTGAATATGCTGTTGCGTTTGCTAATGGAACGGCAGCGCTGCATGGTGCATGTCATGTAGCTGGCATTAGTGTAGGGGATGAAGTGATAACAACCCCCATTACGTTTGCAGCTACATCAAATTCCGTACTTTATTGTGGAGGAACACCCGTATTTGCTGATATTGATACAAAGACATACAACATTGATCCAGTTGAAATAAAAAGGAAGATTACATCTAAAACAAAGGCAATAATACCAGTCGATTTTACTGGACAACCTGTTGATATGGATAAGATTATGGAGATTGCGGATGAGAATCACTTAATTGTTATTGAAGATGGAGCACATTCACTTGGTGCCAAATTTAAAGGAAAAAAAGTCGGTGCTCGTGCTCATATGACGATGTTCAGTTTTCATCCAGTGAAGCCGATCACTACAGCAGAAGGAGGTATCATTACAACCAATTCTAAGGACTACTATAATCGTCTAAAGCTCTTCCGTAGTCACGGTATAGAGAAAACCTCTTTTTCCGAAGAACAGGGTGACTGGTATTATGAAATGGTTGATCTTGGATACAATTACCGGATGACTGATTTTCAGGCAGCGCTTGGAATATCTCAATTAACAAAGCTAGATAGATTTATTGATAGAAGACATAATATTGCGGAGATGTATAATAAGTTGCTTTCGGATATTCCAGGCTTAATTTTACCCGAACAGCTTGAAGGAACGGAATCTGGCTGGCATTTATACATGATGCAACTTGATAGCAGGTTAATACAAAAGTCACGTAAAGAAGTTTTTGAAGAAATGCGCTCACTTAATATTGGCGTGCATGTTCACTATATTCCGGTTTATTGGCATCCATATTATAAAAGTCTTGGATTTGCAAAAGGGCTTTGTCCGAAAGCAGAGATGTGGTATGAGCAAGCTTTAACACTTCCAATTTTTCCTAGGATGAAGGATGAAGATGTAGTGAGTGTTGTTGAAGCTTTAAGGGAAGTCATTAAGGGATAGCAATGTAATAAATTACTTTTTGCATTCTTCCTCAATAAGTTTAATAACTGTCTAAAAATAAAAATTAAAGTGGATAGATTGTAAAACTGAGGAGAGTTTAAAGAAATGGATAAATTAGCGATATTGAATAAGATAAAAGAAATATATACGAACAACGATAATATTATAGCTTATCTCAAATTAGAAAATAATCAAGAGAAGAACAGTTTAGAGGATATATTAATTAGTTATGATTTTCAAGCGGGCACATATTTTAAAGCTTATAAAAAAGATCCTAGGTTAAAAAATGAATATTGTTATTATTTAGCTAAAG
>DASQIV010000516.1:0-5848 GCA_035631415.1 Pseudoneobacillus sp.
GGATTTAATTGGACTACAGTTCATGTGTGTCCTGTTCGGTTGTTTAGCCATTATCATGACCACCGTTTTTTTATTAAAACATAAACATTCGCGTCAAACACTTAAACAGGAAATCCATTCAAAACCAGGTGCCTTATAAACTTATCCTTTTTTATGAAAATAATTCGGATAAAAAAGTAAGCCAAGAAAATCTTGGCTTACTTAACGAGAGCGTTTTCTCTTTTTTTCTTTGTTTGAATTGCTATCCGTTTTCGCAGATGATCCAAATACCTGATTGTCTTGAGTTATTTTTGCACCTTCTTGAAAATTATCTTTCGTCTTCATGTTTTGGCCTCCTTATAATAGGTTTAAACTATAGTAATGTAAGGGAGAGTTATATTTATCTGCCATTAAGCGTGGTTAATCTGACTTTTCCGGTCACTTTTCCGACATTATCATGGATTTATCCGTCTAAAATTGAAATGTTTCCGACTTTGTCACAAACTACTAATTATTTATCAAAAACCCCTAGAATTCCGGCTTCCTCTATCAAGGTTTCACCGATTTTAGGTTCTGAGGTGGCTTTTTTATTGTCCTTCTCCCATTCGAACCCAGGTTCTGTTGTTCCTGTTGACATTAAAGGCTGTTCCACGTCCTGTTTCCCAAGGTTATGTTCGCTCGTGTTAGTTCTCTTTGACATAAACGATCTCTCCTTAACATGAATTCTTTCTATTTTCTTCTTTTTGATTTGTTAATATACAATCCACTCTTCTTAAATAACAACCCATTAGGATAAATAATGAAAGCCACCTTTGTTAAATATAAAAAGGTGGCTTATCTAAAGGCTATTTATTCAAATATTATTTTAAAACGATTTCATAATAAGGCTCTTCTTGTTCTGTATCGTCAAAAAATTTCAAGCCCTTATAGTCAAATCCTATTTTTTCTAGAATTTTTAATGAATCTGCATTTTGCGTATCTGCTGATGCATATATAGTCTTTACATTTCCATTTGCTTTGGCAACGTTGATACACGCAGCGGCAGCCTCTGTCGCATACCCTTTTCCCCAAGACGTCTTTGCAAAATGATAAATAAGTTCGATTGTTTCGATTGATTCTCTTACATTAAATCCAGCTGCTCCAATAACTTTGCCCGATTCTTTTTCAACGACTGCATATACAGAAAGACCTTTATCTACATGGCAGCGAGAATACGAGTCGATTACTTTAGGAATAAAATCATGTTCAATGCTACCAGAGCAGTGTTTCATTACTTCCTCATTACCCCAAAAGGTTTTGGCATCTTCTAAATCTCCTGCCTCAAATACTTTTAATATTAATCTATCGGTTTCAAAAATCATCATCAGTCTCCTCACTTTTGTTTTAAACTATATCTATAATTTCAATACTGGTGGTAGATTCCCTCTATTATACTGTTTTACTATTTTTCTTATGTTTTTAGTCATGCTATTTATGATTTTCCTTATTCATTAAAGTGATATTCCCTTCATGAAAAGCCTTAATTCCGCGTTTATAAGAATAACCTTCTATTAAATACAGGCTCTCTCGATCATTCCGAATGCAATTTCTTAGTTCCTTAATATAGTTAAAGGAATCTTGCGTGCGTTTTTTAATTTCCTCGATACTTTCCGTTACATGGCCATGCCCGGGGATAAGGATTTCCACATCATGATTTTGTAAAATAATCTCTGTCTTTGCTAATGTATCCTCATATTTTTCACTACTAAAATAAATATATGGAAACTCAACATCTGACAAGTAATCACCTGCTAGCCAGATTCCTAATGGCTCAATGATGGTGTAAATACCGTCATTTGTATGTCCTTCAGCTAAATAAAACGTAAGAGTTGTTTGACCTATCTTTACTACTTGTCCATCTTCACGAACCACTATATCTACTTCTGGGTATTGGATAGGATAGGGACGATCTAAATAATATTTATCATCAAACTCTCTTATTTGTTCTAGGATTTGTTCCTTTTCATCTTGATGAACGAATGCTTCACTTGCAATGACTTTGGCATCAGGAAAAGCTCCATAGGCGATGATGTGATCCCAATCGGAATGGGTGAACAAAAGATAAAGTGGGCGACTGCCCTTTATTTCATTTATGTATTGTCTAATTTCTTTTACCTCTGAAGGGAGCCAAGTTGGATCGACAACAATGACACAATCCTCTGTTTGGATCACTGTGGAAGTTGTTTTGAATAATTGACTTTCAAATACAGTTAACTGTACATTTTTATATTGAATCATGCCATATCTTCCTCCTTTTTAGAATTATTACTCTACTTCAAAATCGATGGAAGCTTTAACATTTCCATTTACAATAATGGATAAAGTGTGGGTTCCTTTATAATGTTTTCGGGTCGTCAAATCCTTAAAAGATTGTTGCTTAGAAAAGGTTCGTTCTTCATTTTTATTAATAGTAAAGGCACTTATCATGAACACTTTTCTCGTTTTATGACCCTTAGCTTTTACATAATCTATGGCATATTCAACTCGGATAGGGAGTGTTTTTGATGATGTAACTGAAAATGAAAATTCAATGCTGTCACCGATAGAAATACGATTCTTATGGAGTTTTAAATCCTTCATATTTACGTCACTATCATCTTTATAACCAAATAGAGAAAGTGCACGTTGATCTCCTTTTTTTAACAAGGAGCGACACGCATGTTTTATAATCCAATCCGTATAAGCGTGGTTCCCATACCAATCATACGCTAATTCTAAAAATAGGTCGGGATGAGTATAGGAAATATCATTTAAATGATTGGCGACACTTTTTCGAACATAGAGAGATTCATCTTCTTTTAAGTTTTTTAAGATAGGTAAGGTTCTTTCGGGATTTGCCTTTAAGGAAGGCACGGATAAACCCCATGGAAGTCTTGGTCTACTCCCCTCTGTTGCTAATCGTCTTACATGTTCATCTGGATGTGTGGACCATTTAACCATCTGGTCCAACATTAAATCTAGATTTTTTATAAGGAACGGTCGAACGGCAAATTCAGAGGTGGAATAGCGCGTAAAAAACGCTAATGCTTTTATGGATTCATCCCATTCTTCTAATCCATATTGCTCGACATAATCTGGAAAAATAATCCCGGCGAGTCCACCTGTAATTTTGGGTGCGACTTTATATAATATTTCAAGTGTTATCTTATAATCCTCTGGTAAAGTTTGATGTAAGGATACGGTAATCCGTCGCATCCGTTCTTTTAAAGCGAGGTTTTGCCAATCTTCTTGAAAAATAAGTTTAGTGCATTTTTCACTATTAAAGTTTTCATATTCTTCTTTTATAGCCGATGTGAGTTCGTTTACAAATAAGGGGTTGTATACATTTCTAAGTTCTTCTGCCAAGTAAAAACCTCATTTCAACCTATAGTCATGATAGAATTTTTCCTTTAAAAGTTAACAATATCATTTTATCGTATAATTGGAAACAAACTCCTAAATAATAATAGAGTCTTCCTTGCTATAATTAGAGTTCTAAGGAGTGGGAAATATGAGAATGTTTAAATATTTATTGATTTTTATATTATTCATTAGCCTTGGTGTTTCGACATGGATCTACTACCCACAATACCAAATTCATAAAATAAAAAAACAAGCAATAAAAGTAAATGCAGATACTTCCAAGGTTTCTTATTTAGATTATTTTCGTCATTCAAAAGTTTCTGCCATCTATAATTTAGCGATAGGTGATTCAGTTATCCGCGGAGTTGGTGCGAAACAGAATGAAAATCTCGTCTATCAGTTTTCAAATAAATTAGAGAAACAAACTCATAAAAGAATTCAATTTAAAAATGAAGGTATTAATGGTATTACAAGCAGTGAATTAAAAGACATGGTTCTTGATGGACGATTTGATGAGGAAATTAAGAAGGCAGACATTGTTACGGTTAATGTTGGTGGTAATGATGTTCTTCGAATGGCAAAGAACAAGGATTTCCAGACAGTCATTCAATCCTATGACCAATTACAATCGACATTTTCCAAAAATTTATCAAGCATTGCGGCAAGAATTTATAAAGTAAACCCAAATGCAACACTTGTATTTTTAGAACTATATAATCCATTATCGACATCTGAAAAATTATATTCAATAGCAGAAAAATTGCTTCCAAATTGGAATTTAAAAATTTACGAGGTTGCTAATCAATATGCCTCTTCTGTCGTGGTAGAAACCACTAAGGTGATAAACGGAGACCACTTGCAAAACCTTTCTCCAGACGGTGTTCATCCAAATTCTTCGGGATACTTGGCAATCTCAGATCAAATAATATATCAATTGAAAAAACAATATCGTAAAAAGGCAGTTTAAAACGAAGGAGAACGAAACTCCTTCGTTTTTTATGTGGAGACGATATTATTTTTTGGTGATAATTTTGTCAATGATTCCATATTCCAATGCTTCTTGTGCACTCATGAAGTAGTCACGGTCTGTATCCTTTGCGATTTTTTCAACCGATTGTCCCGTTCTTTCCGCAATGATTTCATTGACCTGTTGACGAAGCTTTAAAATTCTACGGGCAGATATTTCAATTTCCGTAGCTTGCCCCCTTGCCCCTCCAAGTGGCTGATGAATCATAATTTCACTATTAGGAAGAGCATATCTTTTTCCTTTAGTTCCAGCAAGAAGAAGCATCGCTCCAAATGAAGCTGCCATCCCTATGCAAATCGTGCTTACCTCTGGTTTGATATGTTCCATCGTATCAAAAATGGCAAACCCTGCGGTAGTAGAGCCACCCGGACTATTAATGTAAATAGAGATATCTTTTTCTGGGTTATCAGCTTCAAGAAACAATAATTGAGCAATTACACTATTGGCTACCTGATCATTAATTTCGTCCCCAATAATGATAATTCTATCTTTTAATAATCGTGAAAAAATATCGTAAGAACGTTCTCCCCTACTTGATTGTTCAATCACATATGGTATAGTACCCACAATAATTCCTCCCTCTTTTATGCTGCTAAGCAGTAGAAATTGAGAGGTGAAGCGGAGTGCTTTCTTATTGCCAATTTTGGTGCCTCTGCCAATGAAGGTATATTCGAAATCCAATTTATTAAAATAGCCGGGTTTTCAGCTTGGACTGATTGATACAATAGGTTGAACAAAAACTCCCTTTCATCTTCATTCCAATAAGAATCGACTGATTGTAACTGAGTTTCCATTTCCAGCCTTTTTCTCAACCTATGAAGAGAAGATTTGACTGCATTTTCCGTCGTTTCTAATAGCTCAGCAATTTCTTTTGCTTGAAAGCAAAATGCTTCCTTTAATATGAAAACGATAGATTGTTTGGGAGTTAACTTGCTGACTAACAGTTTAATGATATCAAGGAGTTCTTCTGATTTTATTTGGTTTACACTTTCAGATTTCTCTTCTACATCTCCCACTAGCTCCCGCTTTCTTTTTCTGGTCGTATCAATCCAGTGGTGGTAAGCCATTTTCTTTAGTAGTGCAGAGCTTACTTGATTTGATTGATAATACTCCATAGCTTTCAAAAATGTTTCCTGGGTTAAGTCTTCAGCATCCCATTTGTTTTTCGTTAAGAAATGAGAATAAGATTGAAGACCTGTATAGAGTTGGTGTATACGGTTTATACCTGTTTCAGAATCCCCTTCATTATTGGCATACAAGCTACCATTAGCTTTCATACGATTCACTCCTTTGAACCTCTCTACCTCTATAACGGAATGGAGGTGAGAAAAGATACGGGCAAGAAAAATTTAATTTATTTTACTACAGTTCCCTTATTATTTAATCTTTAAAAGGTTTAAGTGGTGGTATATTCGGTTAATTATTATATAACGGTTCAATTCAATTATTGACATAGTTTTA
>DASQIV010000517.1:0-2631 GCA_035631415.1 Pseudoneobacillus sp.
AGATTTAACTGAAAGTCTAAAACGTATTAAAAAAATCGATGGAATGATAGAAATGAATAGCTTAATTCAATTAGAAGTGTATAAAAATACGTTTGAATATTTTTAAATCCACATATAAACCGATGCACCCGCACAAACATAAAAAGAAAAAACAACAAGATTATTTTCAACATTTAATTTGAGTAAACCGATAGAAATTCACAAAATTTAATAGGGGGAAATGGGATGTTAAAAAACTGGTTCCAGCAGTTAGAAGAAATGTATGACCAAATGGTGGAGTGGAGACGGCATATGCATCAGCATCCAGAATTATCCTTCCAAGAGATAGAAACACCAAAAATGGTCGCATCCATTTTAGAAAGCTTCGGTATAGAGGTTCGAACGAATGTAGGAGGTAGAGGTGTTGTTGGTACGATTCATGGCGCCAAGCCAGGGAAAACCATTGCCCTCAGAGCAGATTTTGATGCTCTTCCTATCGATGATGAAAAGGATGTGCCATATAAGTCGACAGTCCCTGGAGTCATGCATGCATGCGGGCACGACGGACATACTGCCACACTTTTAGCGGTTGCAAAGGTATTAAGTGAAAATCGCGATCAGCTTGCTGGAAAAGTGGTTCTACTCCATCAGCATGCGGAGGAGGTTGCTCCAGGAGGTGCCATTGCGATGGTCGAAGATGGTTGCTTAGATGGTGTAGATGCTGTCTTTGGTACCCATCTATCGTCTGGGATTCCAACAGGTGTTTACGGCTATAAAGCAGGATATTTGATGGCCGCATCTGACCGCTTTGAAATAAAGATTCAAGGAAAAGGCGGCCACGGTGCATCGCCACATCAAACCATTGATGCGATTGCGATTGGAGCACAAATCATCAATCAACTTCAGCTTATTGTTAGCCGTCAAGTAGATCCGCAAAAATCGGCTGTTTTAACAGTAGGATCGTTTCACGCTGGAAATGCATCGAATGTTATTGCCGACTCCGCTGTGATGTCGGGAACAGTACGAACGTTTGATGAAGCGGTACGGGACCATATTGAAAAGGAAATTGAAGTAATTGCAAAAGGTATTTGCTCCGCCTTTCATGCTACCTGCAAAGTAGAATATACCCGCGGTTACCCAGCGGTTTATAACCATTCAGAGGAAACTCAAGTTTTTGTAGATGCCATTTCTAACTATATCAGCAAGGATGTACTCTTTGAAATGACCCCGATGATGGGCGGGGAAGACTTCGCTTATTATCTAAAAGAAAAGCCAGGAACATTCTTCTTTACCGGAGCTGGAAACGATGAAATTGGTGCTAGCTTTCCACACCATCATCCAAAATTTGATTTTGATGAAAAGGCAATGGTAAACGCCGGAAAAGGATTATTGAGTCTTGTTTATCAGTATGTATCGGCCAAAGAACCACAAGTTGCCGAATCGAGGTAATGATAACAGGGGGTGAAACGATGAAAGAGTTTTTAGAGGTAGAAAAATTACAAACCGCATTTAAAACAGATAAAGGAGAGGTTACTTCTGTAGAAGAGGTTTCCTTCTCCTTGAAGCCTGGTGAGACGATTGGAATTGTCGGTGAATCTGGCTGTGGAAAAAGTGTTACCTCTCTTTCTATTATGAGATTGCTAGGAAGACAGGGTTACATTAAGCAAGGTGCTGTGAAATTAAATGGGAAGGATTTAACCCAATTCACAGAAGAAGAGATGCGACATATTCGTGGAAACGAAATCGCGATGATATTTCAGGAACCGATGACATCGTTGAACCCTGTTTTTACAATCGGAAATCAAATGATCGAAGGCTTACGTTTACATTTAAAAATGAATAAACAAGAAGCGAAGCAATATGCGATTGAGATGTTGGGGAAGGTAGGGATTCCAAGACCGGAAGCGATTATCGATGAATATCCACATGCCTTATCTGGAGGGATGCGGCAAAGGGTCATGATTGCGATGGCGCTTTCGTGTAATCCGAAATTATTAATTGCGGACGAGCCTACTACCGCGCTAGATGTAACGATTCAAGCACAAATCTTGAATTTGATGAAAGGGCTTCGGGAAACCTCGGAAACGGCGATCATGCTCATTACCCATGATTTAGGTGTGATTGCGGAAATGGCGGACAAGGTGTTGGTCATGTATGCAGGCCAGGTGGTCGAAGAAGCGGATGTCTTTACGCTCTTTGATCATCCGAAGCACCCTTACACAAAAGGGTTGATTGAGTCGATTCCACATCTGGAGTATGAAAGCCATAATCGGTTGTATTCGATTCCAGGGACGGTTCCTACGTTGCAGCATATGCCGGATGGATGTCGCTTTCATACGAGATGTCCATATGCGACGGATAAATGCTTATCCGAAAAGCCGGAGCTGCGTTCGGTTGATGTGGCGAGTGATCATAAAGTTAGGTGCTGGTTATATGAAGCCGAGCAACAAGAGGCACATCAACGCGGGAAGGGGGTTAGGATATGACGGTCATAGTAGAGAAGTTTACAAAAGATGTTCCTAACAGTGCACAAGAGACTCTATTGGAAGTTAAGAATCTTAAAAAATATTACCCTATTAAAAAAGGAATTATCTCTCGAACGGTTGGGCATGTCAAGGCCGTAGATGGCTTAAATTTTTCAATCAAAAAAGG
>DASQIV010000518.1:0-2369 GCA_035631415.1 Pseudoneobacillus sp.
AACCCTAATTTGGTCATCTTCTTCAATAAAGAACACCCATGCAAGTATACCTTTTACATTTCCTAATGTTCCAACCAATAGAGAAGCCTCTGATGGCTCAACTTCAAACTGATTTAATATCTCTTTTGATAAGAACATGGAAGCTGCACCACTTGGTCTCATTTGAAAATTTTGTAAAATATACCCATTTAACTTAATGACATTTGGGTTTAATTCATACATTTTGTCAAACAAGTCAGTTCTAGAGAAGTTGTAATGAATAAGCTCTCCTGCATACTTAAACGTTTTATCAGTGGTACTAGGAAATAAAAATCGACCTGTATCACCAACAATTCCCGCAAACAGTAATCGCGCTGCCTCGTCTGTCATTTTTAAGCCTTTGTCTTGTCCAAATAAATAAAATTCATAAATCATTTCACTATCAGAGCTTGCTTCTGTTTCAACCCATAACAAGTCCCCATACGCATCCTCGTTTGGATGATGATCGATTTTAATTAACTTTTTCCCAAGTCTGTATCGTGAATCACAAATTCTTTCTTCGTTTGCCGTATCGCAAACAATTATCAAAGCATCTGTAAACACATCGTCAGAAATGTTATCTAAACGTCTCATATAATGTAAAGAGGGGTCTTCTTTTCCAACAGCGTATACTTGTTTATTAGGGTAAGAAGCTTTTAAAATCTCAACTAGACCACATTGGGAACCATAAGCATCTGGATCTGGTCTTACATGACGATGAACGATAATGGTTTCAAATTGTTCAATCGTCTCTAAAATTTGTTTTTTCATGAGAATCTCCTTTATATATAAAGAATAATGGTAGCAATTCCGTATAAATACCGTTAAAATAGACATGGTTATGGGTGAATTATGTAGACGGAGGAAATAAATATGCCTATTTTGGTTATTTTTATTATTTTATCTTTAGCATTTTATATTTTTTATAAAGTAAAATTTGTACGCAGTCGTCAACCTGTTGAGAAGAAATGGATTTCTTCAAAATCTAGTATGGCGCTTGGATTATTCATTGCCTTGTTTGGGATCAATCAGCTATTTCTTTTTCAAACAACGGTTACTTACATCGTTGCTGTCATTTTTATCATAATGGGCATTCTTAGCATTTGGTCAGGCTGGAAAGCATATAAATATTTTTTACCACTTGCGATTGAGGAAGCGGAACGTAATTAAGAATATATTGAAAAGCTGTTTCAATGAAACAGCTTTTTATTTTGGTCAAATATCCCTAACTTCGGTCAATCAGTTGACACATCATCATAGCTTTCCCTACTAGTATTCCTTCATTAAACACTTCTACATCCACTTTTCCAAACTTACGCCCTACTTCAAGTACTTTCGGAAAAATTTCTAACATACTCTCAATTTGGACAGGTTTAATAAAGTATATCGTCATATTCTCTACTACTAGGTCGCCCTTTTTATAGGTTCGTAATACACGATTAGCCGCTTCTGTCACGATCGTTGTAAACACTCCGTATGAAATCGTACCAAGATAATTAGTCATCTGAGGGGTTACGCTACATTTATAGGTTTCTTCCCCTTTTGTCTTTCCACTTGTTAAAACAAGTTGACTAGTAACAATATCATCAATGGTTTCTCCCATTTGCGGCTGCCTCTGTATCATTTGTAAGGCTTTTAGCACATCCTGCCGACTGATAATTCCTTCTAACCGATTCGAATCATCTACTACCGGTAACACTTCAATTCCTTCCCAAACCATCATATGGGCAGCTGAAGCCACACTTGTTTTTCCACTCACAGTCATCGGATTTTTGGTCATAATCTTATCAATCTTTGAAGATGGGTCTTGTCCAAGTATATCCTTTGAAGTCACCATACCTTGTATTTTACGATTATGATCGATGACAGGAAAACGACTATGTAAGGATTCACGATTATATTTATGCCATTCAGATGCCATATCATCCACTTTTAAACAAATAGTATCTTCCAGTGGTGTAAGAATGTCTTCTACTAAGACTATTTCTTTTTTGATAAGCTGGTCATAGATAGCTCTATTAATCATTGTTGCAACTGTAAAAGTATCATAACTGCTAGAAATAATCGGTAACTGAAGTTCATCAGCAAGCTTTTTGACATGTTCCTCTGTATCAAAACCACCTGTAATCAAGACAGCTGCTCCAGCCTTTAGAGCATGCTCATGGGCTTTCGTCCGGTTCCCTACAATTAGTAAATTGCCTGCCCCTGTATACCGCATCATTGCATCAAGTTGCATTGCCCCTATAACAAACTTATTAAGTGTTTTATGTAATCCTGCTCTGCCACCAAGTACTTGTCCATCAATAATATTGACAATTTCAGCATATGTAAGCTTTTCGATATTTTCTTTC
>DASQIV010000519.1:0-7982 GCA_035631415.1 Pseudoneobacillus sp.
GCGAGACTGGTTGCTTTAGATCAAAAAAACGGTAAGGTAGTTTGGGAAACACGAGTGGATGATTGGGAAAAAGGATATACCATAACAAGCGCCCCCCTCTATTATGATGGTAAAGTCTATACGGGGATCGCAGGCGGTGAATATGGAATTAGAGGATATGTTGCCGCTTACGATTCAGAGATGGGCAGACAAATCTGGAGAACCTATACATTGCCCGCCCCAGGTGCTAAAGGTAGTGAAACCTGGCCAAAGGATAGCAAGAATTGGTTAACAGGCGGAGCACCAGTTTGGCAGACTCCAGCTATTGATCCGGAATTAGGGCTCATATATTTTTCTAGTGGGAATACATCACCTGACCTTGATGGTAGCAAGCGGGAAGGAGACAATTTATTCGCCAACTCGATTCTTGCACTGAATGCCAATACTGGAGAATATAAATGGCACTTCCAAGAAGTACACCATGATATTTGGGATTTAGACCCTGCCAATCCTGTCGTTCTATTTGATGTGAAAATGAATGGAAAAATGAGAAAAGGGATTGTCCAAGCCGGAAAAACAGGATGGCTCTACATTTTAGACCGGACTAATGGGAAACCGCTTATTGGGATCGAGGAAAAACCTGTTCCACAGGATGAAAAACAAAAAACCTCCCCTACTCAACCACATCCAATTGGGGATAATTTTGTACCACAAGAAGTCACTGATGAAGATGTGAAACGAGATTTGGCAGCCGATTTTAAAGGTCAACATGGGAAAATGTTTACTCCTTTTTGGGATACACCAATTACCCTTAAGCCATCGCCTCAAGGGGGAGCAAATTGGCCGCCATCGGCTTATAACCCGAACACTGAATTATTTTACGTGTTAGGAAATGATAATTACTTTGCTTATGCCCATTACGGCGAAGAGGAAAAGAATCGCTTTGAGGAAGGGAAAGAATACATCGGAAGTGTCTGGCAGCCGGTTGAAAATTCCCCAGCCCGCGGAACTGTGACGGCTCTTGACATTAAAACGAACAAAATCGTTTGGCAAAAGAACTGGGATGCGATTGCCTACAGCGGTCTTTTAACAACCAAAGGAAACCTACTATTTACCGGACATAATGACGGGCGGATCATTGCCTATGATGCAAAAAGTGGGAAAGATTTATGGGAGTTTAAAATGGATGCAGGTGCCAATGCGCCACCAATCACTTATGAAGTCGATGGAAAGCAGTATATATCGATCTTCGCTGCCGGAAATACATTGGCTGGATCCAAGCATGGTGATAAAATTTATACCTTCTCTTTAGAGGGTAAATATGCTTCTTTAAAAGACATCCCTAAGGACGCCATTAATACATCACCAGTCAAAAATAAAGATGCTGAAAAACAGCAGGCTGCAAATGAAGAGAAAGCCAAAAATGAAGGTACTGACACAGCAGAGGGAGAAACCGTCTATAAAAACAATTGCTTGGCCTGCCATGGTGATGCAGGAGCTGGCGGACATAATGGTCCTAATTTACAGGAAACCAAAATGGACCGAGACGCCATCATCAAACAAGTGAAAAACGGAAAAGGTCAGATGCCTGGCTTTAAAGATACGTTGAGTGAGGATCAAATAAAAGCCGTAGCCGATTATGTATTGAGCCTAGGTAAGAAATAAAGACACAAAAAAGGTAATCGTCCTTGAAAATAGGGGATTACCTTTTTGATTTTTTTAATGAGCTGATGCTTTTTCTGTTAAAGAAATATGAATTAATCGATCATCTTTTGCTGTTGGTTTCCCACGATTGTCACGATTACTCGTAATCGTATACAATTCATTGTTCTCGACCAATACATCTCTTAATCGGCCAGCCTCTCCGAAAAACTCATGGAATTGTTTATTGTCTGGCACATAAGTAAATATTTTCTGGCCAGCTAAAGAAGCGATAAAGAGCTTTCCATCATGAAAAGCCATACCGGATGGCGCCCAAGTTTTTTCACCAGATTGAAGGATTGGCTTCATCATACCATTTGCTTCTTCATCCCCTTGAATAACAGGCCAGCCATAGTTTTTCCCAGCTTGAATCAAGTTAATTTCATCATGTCCTGATTCCCCATGCTCTGAACTATAGAGGTTTCCATCACCATCCCAAGCTAATCCCTGAGAGTTACGATGACCATAGGAATATACATATGAATTCATAAAAGGATTATCTCCTGGAATATCTCCATTAAGGTTCATTCTTAAAATTTTGCCAGCTAAACTGTCCAGGTTTTGTGCATTTTCTGACTTGCCTACGTCACCGGTAGTGGCATATAACATCCCATCCGGACCAATTTTAATTCGTCCTCCATTATTAGCCGTACCGCCTGGAATCCCATCTAAAAGGATATTTTCTTCCAGCCACGTATTGTCTTTAAGTTGAAGTGAAACAATTCGGTTTAGCGTCTTACCGTTTTTCTTATAGGTGTAATAAGCAAAACCTTTCTTTGTTTTCGCAAAATCAGGTGCTAACGTAAACCCAAGAAATCCTCCTTCTCCTTCATGGAAGATATCCTCAGATACCTTTACATTTTGTACCTCAACTAAACCCATGTCTCCATCAATTTGAATGATCGACCCTTCTCGCTGACTCAAGAAAAAGGAACCACCATTCTTGTTAATCGTCCATGGGATATACAAATGATTTGCATTAACACTTCCATCATCTGACACCGATACCTCTACTGCCTTTTTCATTACCTCGTTTGCATCCTGCTGAAAGGCATCCTGCTTCCCAGAATCGTTCGCTTTATCTTTACCATCCCAAAACGAAAGCCCACGCCCCGCCACCAGAACAACTCCTAGCAAGCTATAAAATACTGACCTTTTCAAACAACCACCCCAAAATAAAATTAATTTCACCTACAGTGTTGACACCATTCTGATTATTCAAACACCTATTAGAAGAAAATGTTTGTATTTGATCACATTCATAGCAGGTTTATTCTATGATTGATTCGCATTTTTGCCGATTTTATTTAAAAATTGCTCAGATTCAATTACCTATTAGCCAGGGTGACTACTGTTTTGTTAAAATTAGTAAAAGAGATTTGGACAACCTTTGAAAAAGGAAGGATGATTTCAATGAATACAGAACAAGTCAATGAATGGAATGCAAAGACCTTTTCCCTAAAAGATAAAGCTGTATCGTTTCTGAAACTTGTGGCGTCAGGAGAAGTTCGCGAAGCATACCAGAAGTACATTGGACCAGATTTCCGTCACCACAATCCTTATTTTGTTGGCGATGCTGATTCATTAATGGTCGCAATGGAAGAAAACGCAGCCCAGAACCCTAACAAGATTCTTGAAGTCAAACGATCGATCGTAGAGGGGGAATTTGTTTGGGTTCACTCCCATGTGAAACAAAATCAAGATGATCTTGGCGGAGCTGTGGTACATATTTTCCGTTTCCAAAACGACCTCATCGTCGAATTATGGGATGTAGGTATGGCTATACCGGAGAATTCCCCTAATGAGAATGGGATGTTCTAATCTAGTTAAAGCACTTCCTGTAGGAAAGTTATTTTTTCAGACAAAAAAAGCTGTTATCCAATATGAATTGGAAAACAGCTTTTTAACATTATGTCCTTTGTTCTGATATTGGTTGGGAATCATTTTCCGGTTTATAAGATGTGGGGATAGGATTTTAGCGGACTCACATTCCGCTATTTTGTTGAAAAGGACGTTTTTTAGGGTTGAGCGGACACAGGTTCCGCTAATCCCTAAAAATCAAGCTTAATACACACAATTTTGGTCAAATAAAGGATCCTGTGTCCGATAAAGCCAAAAATAGATGCCTTTTTTTAAAAATAACGGAATCACGGTCCGTTCAAAATCTATGGTGATGGCGAAAAGAAATAACCCACTGCCTGCTAGCAACGGGTGACTATTTCTTCAGCCTCTATCTCCTGCGACATGAGTGTTGATCAAAGAGATAAGTTCTTCCCAACATTCTGCCTTTCCGGTACCTGGTCCCATAGCAATCATCAATTAAAATATACAGCCGCAAAAAGTTGCCCCGACAATGATTAATAGAATAAACAATACAACGATGAGCACAAAATCGTTGCATCTATTTACTGGAGCTGCATAACAAAAGGTAGGAGCCTCATAACAAAAGGCCGGAGCAGCGTAAGTAGGTTGAGGAGGTATATTAGCACCTAATACAGGTGGGACGTTTGCGCCTAATACAGGTGGTGCATTTTCGTTTCTAAACATTTAAACACATCCCTTCGTTTCTAAGAGGTTCAATCTTTCTGGACACTATATTATACACGTCTAGAAAAAAATGGAGCCCGTCTATGAAAAAATATCGATTATTTGTTTTTTGTCTGGGATGGTGTCATGTACAAGAAGTATGGGCTAGGACACTGCCATAATATGCCTTACACTTCGTAAAATAAATGAAACCCATCTTCAAAAGATGAGTTTAATTCGTTTTATTATAGGCGTAACTATTAAAATAAAATAAATACTTAGCGTATGATATCGAACATTGGTTATGATGTATGACCATATGCTGCATTTTGTAAGTTTGATTAGCTCGTGAGTACCATGAAAGTTTTGCCAAATCGTTAAAAGACGGCCTTGTGATTAAATTGGATTGATAAGCTGACTTCAGACTTCCTGGCTTTCTTTTTTTATTCAGAAGTTCAATCATTTTTTCAGCTGTCCAGATTCCAAATCCATGTCCAAAATAGGTTCCATCTCCCAGATCAACAGCATTTTGTCCTCTCCACCAAGGTTGTTTGGGGTCTACCTCTGGATTATGAAAATAAACGACATCTCCGGGTAAAAGATGGTTTCCATAAAAGGTGTAAATTCGATAATCATAATCAAGATGCCAACTGTATAAATAGAGATTTTGGAAGTAATAATTAAATTGTGTTTCACCGATCAATTTTAAAAGAGCATAGTAAAAGATGATCACCGTAGCAGTTGCACATTCAAATGTGTAGAGAGAGCTATTGATGAAAATATCCCGAATCGCATCAGATGGTTTCACACCGCGCTTCAAATGGAATCCACCTACCTTCGATATTTGCCAGTATTGAGGGTTACCACGGGAAGCTGCAAAAATATGAAACTTTACGCCACTCTTACTCATGTCTATTGCACTTTTTATGATATTTTTCCTTAAACTCAACTCAAACCCTAATTCATTAAGGGATTGATAGGAATATATAACCTTAGCTTCCTGCATTCGTTTAATAATGACACTCTCAATACTTCCAGACTCCCACATATCGCTTTTTTGAAAGGGCTTCCCTAATACCTGTATCATTTGATCCCCCCAACCATAGCCAAATATCGCCATTCTTACTAGCTAACGTATTCCCAGAATCATTGGATGGTGAAAAATAGTTAGAGAACAGGACAAGGCAGTTCAGGTGAGACATGCCCCATGGCCCAATTAAGGTGAATCTGTTTTAGACACCATAAACCGTTAGCAGTGAACCGCCATTAATTTATCTCTTAAAATCTTATTCTGATTGTTTTTGCGGACTCATATTCCGCTATTTTGTTGAAAAAGGTCGATTTTTAGGGTTAAGCGGACACAGGTACCGCTAATACCTAATAATCAAGCTTATTACACACAATTTTGACCAAATAAAGGATCCTGTGTCCGATAAAGCCCAAAATAGATGCCATTTTATTAAAATAGCGGAATCACGGTCCGTTCAAAATCTATTATGATAGTAAAAAGAAATAGCCCCCCTGCCTGCTATGCATCGGCGACTACTTCTTCAGCCGCTTTGTCCTGTGCAGGTGTGGTTGACAGGTCTTGGGGACATGTTACTCGTCTAACATTCAGTGTCGAGGAACTTTTACCTCGGTCACCATTCGAAAAACAAAAAAGAATGCATCCCCCATTCATCTTGGGTTACACATTCTTTTAATCGATCAAATAGTAGTAGAATTCACTGCACCGTTTGAACTATTTCTTCTTTGGATGGCATTGACACCCATGACGACAGCGATTAATTCTTCTGTTGAAAGTTGATCGGAATGATTGGTTAACTGGAAAGCTGGTGAGGAGAAGAACCCGCTAATTTTTTCAAATTTAGCCACGATGGTTGTTTCGTCTTGGTAAACATCATATTGCTTTGAAAATGCTTCCGACTTTATATAAAAGTAACCTCTTCCTTCCGCATGGTATTCATATTTCTTTGAAAAGAAAGAGAGTTTTTGCTTTAATGCTCCGAGTTCTTGCCCTTGGCTATCATAGATTTTCCATTTCACACCAAAAAAAGGGAATTTTCCGCTGGATATCACACTTCCGTCTAAATCTACTACCTCTACACCTGCAGAAAACATACTTTTTAAATCTAGCTCGCCTACTTTAACTTTCGATTCGTTAAAAATGTCCGTTCGGCCAGCTGAAAAAAAATTGTCCTGAAAGTAAACGATTGAATCCACCACTATCCACTCCTTTTAAGGCAAAAAAGATTATAGTAGTGTTTACGACTGGAGGACAGGAAAAGTTTCAATTTTTTCCAGAATCACCAAGCTTCATTCTTTTTTGAATTTAGCTACATGAAAGGCACTGTTCAGCTATTAGTTTATAGGATTGTATCTTGTCTTCTGGAGAATGGGTAATCGTGACGATCATGATTTCATCCGCTTTATACTGTTCCGCTAGTTCAGCCAATTTCTCTTTAACTTTATGAGGGTCGCCAATCATCATCTTTTGCTTCATTTTTTCTATTGTTTCCTGTTCTGCCTCATTTAGTGGATATTGCTTAGCTTCTTCAATGGAAGGAACTCCAGCCCCACTACCTTTTCCTCTTTGCAGAGCCCAAATAAGGGTACTTAAAGCTACCTCTTCTGCCTTTTCATTCGTTTCCGCACAAATGGCGGATATCGTTAAAACAACTTGAGGAAGGTCACCTTGTTTTCTTGGCTTAAAGGAATCCAAATACTGCCCGATAATAGCTGCACCATCTTGATCACTCATAAATTGTCCAAAGGTATACGCCATCCCATATTCGGCCGCCAGCAAGGCACTTTTTTTACTCGTGCCTAAAAGCCATGGAACGGGTGCTATTTCTGGCACTGGAGCAGCTGATAACTTCGTAAACTCATTTTCAGACGGGAAATCATCGTCTAGAAATTGGAGCAGTTCCTTAACCGACTTCGGCATATTCCAAACCTGCTGTAAAAATTGATCCGACAGGGCATTTGTTGCTTCAGCTGACCCACCTGGAGCCCGGCCAATCCCAAGATCGATTCTCCCTGGGAATAGGGTAGCTAGAAGATTAAATACTTCTGCCACTTTATAAGGCTTATAATGTGGCAGTAAAATAGCTCCAGATCCGATGCGTATTTTATTAGTGTTTGCCCCAATATAACCTAGCATCACTTCTGGAGCAGGGCAGGCAAGCCCTGGCAAATCATGATGTTCAGCCATCCAATAACGGGTATAGCCTAGCTCCTCCCCAACTTGTGCCAGTCTCATAGATGCATTTAATGCTTCTCTTGCGGTTTGATTTGCTGAGATGGGGGCCTGGTCTAAAATACTTAACCTCATCGTTAAATCGAGCCTTCTTTCTTCAATTCAATGAAGCTTACATGAAAATCCCCAACCTTGCCTTTTTCATATAAATTGGTTACCGAAGTATAGTATTCCTGAACCCTACCTTGGAACGCCAGGTTATGTTCAGGAACTTTAATTTCGAAAATACCCTTATATAATAAAGTGGTAACATCATGATATTCTTCATGTGTTACTTTAAAGTCTATTGTAATTTGCTTACATCCATGAACCTCAGCTTCTTGGTAGGTCTCCACCTTAAGCAAAAAATCATTTAATAGGATTTCTTTTACCATTAAACCGCCTCCAGCCCAATTTTATTATTTCCACTTTACCTTCAGATGTCCGCAATATTTGATTCACTATTTAAGTATGTATTTTGGACATTATACTATTCTTTCCAGAAAATGCTTTAAAAACCGATCTGCTTGTACTTTTG
>DASQIV010000520.1:0-2636 GCA_035631415.1 Pseudoneobacillus sp.
CCCCCCCGCCGCTTTAATGTGGTAAAGAAGAGGTTTGTCCAATAGTATCGAGGGTAAATAGAAATAGAGGTGATAACGATGAGAAAAGAAGACTTAGATTTAAACATCGTCCCAAAGAATAGTTCAATGGCTGCCGATGAAAAGGAAATGGAAAGATTAGGCAAGCAGATGGAAAAACGCCGAACAAATAAAGAATTAAAAAAAGAATATCAGAAAATACCAGACCCCATTCAACATAAATAAATAACAAACAATTGCAATAACACATACCTACATTCCCGCTTTAAAGCACCGGGGGTCTGACCCCCGGTGCTTTAAAGGGATAAAGTTTTTCTTGATTTCGTTTCTACTAATTCATCATAAATGCTGTCCTACTTTAATAGACATAGTAGAAAAGGTTCGATGATAAGGAGAGACTGTGGTATGAAAAAAGGTTGGGTTTATTTTTTCTTTTTTGTCGTATTTTTATTTTCTGGTCGAGACGAAGTGGCCGCAACTTCCAATTTGAAATACATCCCAATTGCTATTAATGACGAGTGGATGACCTTCCCTGATGCCCTCCCTTTTGTAAAAGAGCAAACGACCTACGTTCCAATTCGTTTTTTCAGTGATGCAATAGGGGCTACTCTTACCGTCGATAAAACAGACGGATCTATCACCATAACCACATCTGATCAATCCATTAAAATAATCCCAAAGCAAAATGAATTGATCGCATTAGACGGAACAACATCGAAATTAAATACATTTATTCAAGATGGGCGCACTTATGCTCCATTACGCGATCTAGGTAATTATTTTAATTATGATGTTCAATATCTATCAAATGGACCATTTATTCGCCTGGTAAATACAAATGTGAAAATGGATACTGAATCATTTATAAAAGAAAATAAAAAGGCAATCATCGACTTTTATCAAAAAGTAAAATTAGCACAACGCCCTAAGGTGTACCTAACCTTCGATGATGGACCTGGGGAAGGGATAGGCGAGATTTTAGATATTTTAAAAACAAAGAATGCCAAAGCAAGTTTTTTCATGATTGAAACACAAATGAAAAAATATCCCAACGACACCAAGCGTTTAGTGAAAGAAGGACATTATCCAGCACTGCACAGTGTCTCACATAATAAATCTCTACTCTATGGAGGAAAAGCTTCTGCCGTCGCAACTGAAATGCTGAAGGCTCAGAAAACACTGTATGAGTTAACAGGAATCCAATCCAATTTAACAAGGGCTCCTTTTGGGAGTAAACCATATATGACAAATCCATTCCGAGATGAAATGGTCCGTCAGCATTTAAAGATGTGGGACTGGAATGTTGATTCTGAAGATTGGAGATATGCTAGTACAAAGCCGAGAGAGATTGTGATAAATGTAAAGGAGGGTTTTAATAAAGTAAAGGCTCAAAAAGAGCCAATCGTCATCCTTTTTCATATAAAAAAAGGAACAGCTTCAGTCTTATCGGAAATTATCGATTTTATTTATTCTCAAGGCTATCAATGTGTGGCATATAATCCGGCAGAGCATGTTGTTGTAAACTTTTGGAAGGATAAAAGACTTTAAGTAGGGCTTGTCCAATTCTAGGCAAAAGTTCAATTGTCAAAATTATTTGTAAATTATTTTGTTAATCTGCATAGTATAGAGTAATCAATATTAATTTTTAATAGCATAAAACATCGCCATATCATATTCAAATGAGAAAAAAGTGTGCAAAGAATAAATTAAAATTTATAAGGAGGGTACAGAAATGACCGATGTAAATAATCATCAGTTTGTGATTTCCAAGGAAGATTGGTCCCTCCACCGTAAAGGCCACGATGACCAACAAAGACATCAAGACAAAGTCCAAGAGGCTATCCGAAATAATTTGCCTGATTTAATTACGGAAGAAAATATTGTTATGTCCAATGGTCGAGATGTGGTAAAAATTCCAATTCGCTCATTAGACGAATATAAAATCCGTTATAACTATGATAAAAACAAACATGTTGGCCAAGGAAACGGTGACAGTCAAGTCGGAGATGTTATTGCTCGTGATGGGTCACCTAATGGGCAAAAGGGACCAGGCAAAGGCCAGGGTGCTGGAGATCAACCCGGTGAAGATTACTTTGAAGCTGAGGTATCTTTAATGGAGATTGAGGAAGCATTATTTAAACAGTTAGAGCTTCCTAATCTAAAAAGGAAAGAGCAAGCCGAAAATATTGTTGAAAATATTGAATTTAATGATATACGTAAGACAGGACTAATGGGAAATATTGATAAAAAACGTACTATGATGACTGCTTTTAAAAGAAATGCCATGACGGGCTCACCAGCTTTTTATCCGATTTATCCTGAGGATTTGAAGTTTAAAACATGGACTGAAGTGAAGAAACCAGATTCCAAAGCAGTGGTATTAGCCATGATGGATACGAGCGGTTCAATGGGAGTATGGGAGAAATATATGGCTCGAAGTTTCTTTTTCTGGATGACCCGTTTTTTAAGGACCAAATATGAAACGGTTGAAATTGAGTTTATTGCTCATCACACTGAGGCAAAAGTAGTTTCAGAGGAAGATTTCTTTTCCAAAGGAGAAAGCGGTGGAACCATCTGTTCCTCTGCCTATCGAAAAGCTTTAGAGGTTATAGATGCAA
>DASQIV010000521.1:0-2094 GCA_035631415.1 Pseudoneobacillus sp.
GAGGTAAAGCCGGTAACATCATGTCTCCAAACCCTAATGCAATTGCGGCTTCTGATGCATTCCATGTTCCATTAACATCGATTATGTTAGCAGGAATCATTCCAGCAATTTTCGGTTTAGTTGTAACATATATCATAGCAAAGAAGCTTGTTAACAAAGGTTCAGCGATTACGAGTGGTGAATTAGATACTACAAATCAAACGAATCTACCTTTATTTATAACAGCAATCATTGCACCACTAGTGACTATCATTCTATTAGCCTTAAGACCAACTTTAGATATCGCGATTGATCCGATGGTTGCACTGCCAATTGGAGGTATCATTGGGGCGATCGCTATGAAAAAGACTAAAAAGATCAATGAATATGCGATTTCTGGTTTGAGTAAAATGTCTGGAGTAGCAATCATGCTTTTAGGTACAGGAACTTTAGCAGGTATTATTGCAAACTCTACATTAAAAGACGTGGTTATCAATGCTTTAACTTCATCTGGTCTACCTGCTTATTTATTAGCACCTGTATCTGGGATTTTTATGTCAGCAGCAACTGCTTCAACTACTGCAGGTACAGCAGTAGCAAGTGGTGTATTTGGACCAACCATATTAGGGCTTGGTATTTCCGCACTAGCCGGTGCAGCAATGATTCACGCTGGGGCTACTGTATTAGACCACTTACCACACGGAAGCTTCTTCCACGCAACAGCTGGCAGTGTCAATATGGACATTAAAGAACGTTTAAAAGTAATGCCATATGAAACTCTAGTCGGTTTAACACTTGCTGTTGTTTCAACACTTATATATGGAGTCTTCAAACTTTTTGGATAAGGAATGGAGGTTTGTAGGATGAAAATTGTAATAGAACCAGATTCATTTAAAGAAAGCCTATCAGCCCTTGAAGCAGCCAATGCAATCGAAAGCGGCTTTAAAGAAATTTTTCCAGATGCAGAATATAAAAAACTACCAATGGCAGACGGCGGCGAGGGTACCGTACAATCTTTGGTTGACGCGACGGGTGGTAGAATCATAGAAAAGGTAGTCACAGGCCCTCTAGGTGATCCTGTCCAGGCATTTTTTGGATTACTAGGTGACGGTCAAACAGCTGTGATTGAAATGGCGGCTGCATCCGGCTTACATCTTGTACCTATTGAAAAAAGAAATCCATTAATTACAACAACAAGAGGAACCGGTGAGCTCATATTAGCCGCTTTAGACTTGGGTGTTACTCACTTTATCATCGGAATTGGTGGAAGTGCAACTAATGATGGTGGGGCTGGAATGTTCCAAGCCTTAGGTGGTAGGCTTTTAAATAAAAATGGCGAAGAAATTGGTCCAGGCGGAGGAGCTTTATCGGAACTAGCTTCCATTGATATATCTTCATTAGATGATAGATTATCAGTTGCAAAAATCGAAGTGGCGTGTGATGTTGATAATCCTTTAACAGGTCCGAAAGGGGCGTCTGCTGTTTATGGACCACAAAAGGGTGCTACACCCGAATTTGTACAACAGCTCGATGCCAATTTAAACCATTATGCTAATATCCTTGAAAATGAATTAGGAAAATCATTCCGTGATATTCCTGGGGCAGGTGCTGCAGGTGGATTGGGAGCTGGTTTAATAGCATTCCTTTCAGCAGACCTTAAACGTGGAGT
This sequence comes from Pseudoneobacillus sp., assembly GCA_035631415.1. Taxonomy (GTDB): domain Bacteria; phylum Bacillota; class Bacilli; order Bacillales; family Cytobacillaceae; genus Pseudoneobacillus. The sequence continues at coordinate 1,649 of DASQIV010000521.1, forward strand.
GGATATTCTACTTGAAGCGGTACAATTTGAAGATCATGTAAAGGATGCCACTCTTGTTATTACTGGTGAAGGCCGTATTGATAGTCAAACCATTTACGGAAAAACACCAATTGGGGTAGCAAAGGCTTCGAAAAAATATGATGTGCCTGTTATTGGAATCGCAGGCTCTATTACACATGATAGTCATGTGGTATTCGAGCATGGTATCGATGCCCTATATAGCATTGTACCAGGAGTCGTTACTTTACCTGAAGCATTTGAACATGCAGAGATCTTTATGAAACAAACAGCTAGAAATATTGCAGCAACGATGAAAATAATGAAATAGATAAATAGCGAAGAAGTTACCTTTCGAATGGTAGCTTCTTTTTCATTTTTATAGTAACAGTTAATGTTATTAATATTTTTAGATAATTCGATTATTTCTCGGGAAAGCGCAGAATCAG
>DASQIV010000522.1:0-5216 GCA_035631415.1 Pseudoneobacillus sp.
CGATCCGTTTTTACAAGAAAAGTAATCTACATGAAGATTTATCATCCCCAATCACGTTGAATCAATAAAAAAGACAAGAATTCGGTTGGATTCTTGTCTTCCTTATTTCATAAGGGAATAGCCTTATCTTGGCCGTGCTACAATCCCATTATGTACCTTGATATACCCGTGGCGTAAAATATCAAATCCAGCTTCATATACATATAACCCCATTTGGCGTACGTCCATCAGTTCCCGATAGGTATGATTCATCACATCAGCCATAATTGTATAAAATAGGCGTGATTTTAATTGTAGTCTTGGAGTTGTCATGATGGCATAACCTCCAGGCTTAAGAAATTTTCTATGCCAATCCATAGCTTCTGCTTTAAATTCATCAGGAAAATGTTCTAATAACCCTACACTTAAAACAATATCAAACTCTTTTCCAAACGGAAGATTGCGAATATCGTTCACTAAATAATGAATATTCATTTGATTTTTGTGCCACACCCTTGGATTACCGGAACTCAGATTAATACCGAGGAAGGGATATCTGTCTGGAAAATGGCCAAAACGGTCTGTTTTGCAAAAATCATCATAATCCACCATCACCACTTCTCCCTCAGGGTACATCGCATGAAGCTGCATTGCCTCATAGCCTTCTGCCGCACCTAGAAAAAGAATTCGAGGTTTTCTAACATCAAGACCTTCGAATAAAGCCCTTTTTCCTCTTGGGTCCCATACACCATCCTCAATCCGATGAGCATAATTCCAAAGAGATAAACGAATAGTTTCACCTAGTGCTTTACTAACTTCATTCATTTGAAAACGAGCAAGGTATTTTCTAAGTTCACTTTTATGTTTTGTCAACTCTTCAGGTACATCCTTTACGAACCATTCATGAAAAGAACGATTAAAAAATTCCCAAGAAGCTTTAACAGACATTTCTCCATTATCCTTTTCCCATTCCCGTTTTGACTTCGCGACAGTCTTTACTTCATATGGTTTGCCAACCTCTTTCCATGATAGCTGCGACCAATCCGAAACAATATTTGCAGTGAAAAAGCGATCTAGATGTTCATTTGTTGGATTACGCAGGTCAATTCGATAACTCGGAGTTAACATGGTTGTTTCAAAATCAGCATCTGTAAAATGCGGTTCTTCTATTTTTAATTCACTCAAAGTCAAACTATAGCCCCCTTAGCGAAACTTGATCCTAATATGGAATGATTATCTATTCATTCAGATAATATTTTAAATATTCTAAAAAGTCAATTCGAGATTTAACTAAAAAAACAAGAACCTCTAACGGATCTTGTTTTTTTAGCAATAGATAAATTGGGATGATTTAATGATATTTTAAGAAAAAGTAAGCTTTAATCATAAAATAAGTTATTTCTTCGGGGAGAAGTTCTTTAATTGGTTTTAATTTTTCAGTAGCAGCTTTTTCAACAGCTGCTTCAATTAACGGACGGTATTCTTTCGGAAGTACTTGATCCCAATCAATAGGTAGTCCTTCTTCTGCACTGCGAAGAATATGTGCTTCAATTGTCGTTGTAGTCATGTCACGTTCGACTGCCATTTCTTTAATAGTCAGACCATTCGTAAACATCTCGTATGTGACGATGTGAGAAGCTTTTCCATCGGGATCTTTTTTAGATTTTGTCACTTTTATTTCTTCTATATGTGTCTCTTCATTCACCTTTTGCCGATCAGGATTTTCTTCACAATAAGATCTTATTTTTTGAATGAATTCTAACCCGTATTTCTCTAACTTGTGAGAACCGACACCTTTTACATTTAAAAATTCTGAATTAGTCTTTGGAAGCCTTACACACATATCATGTAAGCTTGTATCAGAAAAAATGACAAATGGTGGTACCTTCTCTGTTTCCGCAATTTGTTTGCGAAGAAGACGTAGCTCCTCAAATAGTGGGTCACTTTTAGTGATTGTTTTTGCTTGAATTTCCTCTTTTCGAGTAACAACTTGATTTCCTTGCAATACGTCTTTCCCTTTATTTGTTACAAAAATGGTAGGAAACTGACCGGTTTCAATTCCTATAATATCTTCTGTTATCAAATAGTCAATGAAATCCGTTACTTCTTTAGCACTCTTGTTCTGCATCATTCCATATGTGGTTAATTGATGAAAATTAAATTGTGTGATCGTTTTACTTCTTGAACCAGTCAGAACCTTAGCAACAGTTGATTTTCCGAATCGCTGCCCCATTCTGACCATACAGGATAAAACAATTTGAGCTTCCTTTGTGACATCAACTGCTTGTCTTGTATCAATGCAATTGCTACAGCGGCCACAGTTACCTGGTGAAGCTTCATTAAAATACTCCACAATCCAAGATTGTAAGCAGTTTTCTGTATGACAATAACCAACCATTTGATGAAGTTTTTCAAGCTCCAACGGGATTCGATCCCGTTCTAAGGTTTGGTCGATTAAAAAGCGATGGATTTGCGTATCACTAGCCCCATACAATAAAAGGCATGTACTTTCGATCCCATCACGTCCCGCTCTACCCGCCTCTTGATAGTAGCTCTCCATATTTCTTGGCATTTGATAATGAATTACATATCGAACATTGGATTTATCAATCCCCATACCAAATGCAGATGTCGCAACCATTAACGGCTTTTCATCTTGTAAAAAGGCATTTTGCTGCTCTAATCTTTCGGTGTCACTAAGACCAGCATGATAACGTGACACCTTGACTTTAGCTTTGGTTAAAGCTTGATATAACTGGTCAACAGTTTTTCGGGTAGCAGCATAAATAATGCCAGATTCTTTTTCATTTTTTTTGACATAATCGAGTAAAAATCGGTCCCGATCCTGCCCTTTAATAACGGAAAAAGAAAGGTTATTACGTTCAAAACTTGTAACAACTTCCTTTTCTAAATGAAGAGAACGACAAATGTCTTGGCGTACCTGTGAGGTAGCAGTTGCTGTTAAAGCGAGAATAATGGGTTTCGTATGTATATGGTTCAAAATACTTGAGATATACATATAGCTAGGTCGGAAATCATGTCCCCACTGAGAAATACAGTGTGCTTCATCCACAGCAATAAGTGGAATTTCGACTTCAGCTAACTCTTTTAAAAATAATCCTGACTCAAGACGTTCTGGTGAAATATAAAGTAGCTTGTATTCCCCTCGTTTCGCAAGCATCATGCGTTCCTGAATTTCCTTTTGAGATAAGCTACTGTTTATATAAGTGGCAGCAATCCCTAATTGTTGGAGAGTATCTACTTGGTCCTTCATTAACGATATAAGTGGTGAAATAACAATAGTTGTTCCTGAAAAAACGAGTGCTGGTACTTGATAGCATAAGGATTTACCCCCACCCGTTGGCATCACACATAATGTATTGTCGCCTGTAAACACATGTTCAAGAGTGGATTTTTGTCCAGGGCGGAATTCATCGTATCCAAAATGTGTTTTTAATATTTGTTTAGCTGTTTCGTACATATTTAGTGGTCCTCCTCTGACACCAGGAGATTGTTTATTTTTGATATTATGACTCGCTTGGCTGTTTATTTAAAATCAATCGGGGAATATTCTTTAAATTGAATCGCTTATTCCCGTGAATCGTCTTTGCTTTTCTATTATACACCGTCCTTATAATTTTTGTATAAGTCTCCGAAAAAACCAAACTGTTAAAATAGGTATATTTTACAAAAAGGCTTTCTTTTATTTAGAGTTTCGATTATTATCTAATTAGATATTTATTAAATTAGATGATAATCGAAGTGGATGAAGGTGATTAAACATGTTTCAGACGTTAAAAATGGAAAACTCGTATCGAAAGCTGTTATATGCAGGGGTTATTAATGGGATTGGTGACCGATTTAGTCAGGTAGCTTTAATGACGTTAATTTTGCAAATGACAGGGTCAGGTTTATCAATTGGAATTACACTTGCTGTACGGATGCTGCCTTTTTTATTTTTTGGACCATTAAGCAGCACAATAGCGGATAAGCTTTCTCGGAAGAAACTATTAATCTATACAGACCTTTCACGCGTATTAATTGCATTGTCCTTCTTATGGATTAATAGTCCGGATGATATGTGGATTGTATATGTCGGCTCCTTTTTATTAGCCTCGGGTGAGGCCCTTTACTCACCTACTCGGAGGGCGAGTATCCCGGCTATTATTGATCAGAAAAATATAAAAGTAATTAACTCCTGGGAACAAGTGTTAGTGGGCTTTGTTTTAATTATTGGAGCATTAACAGGTGGCTTAGTTTCTTTTGTGTTCGGTGCAAAGGCCTCTTTTATTATTAATATTTTGTCGTTCTTCATAGCTGGATTAATTATTGCAACGATACCTAGCCTAGAGGTAAAAGAGGCAAATGAACCATCTGCGAATGCTGAAAAAACCAAGATGACTGGTTTATTGGGTCTTATCGTATCTTCATCGCTACTGATTATGCTTATTTCCATCGAGTTTGTTGTGCCGTTCGCAAACGGAATTGAGAATGTTTTAATAAGTGTGTATGCGGTTGAAACGTTTAAGGCTGCTGATCTAGGAGTGGGAATTTTATACAGTGTACTTGGAACTGGTTTCGTGCTTAGTCCGATGATTACGAAATGGATTAAGGGGCATTATCTTTTATTCGGTTTTACATGTATGATGATGGAGGGTCTCATCCTAACGATCGTTAGCCAATCCCATTCGTTTGCTTTTGTCGTTCTATTATTTGGAATATTAACGATTTTCGGTGGAGTGGGAAATACATTGATCGATACTGTTGTGATGGAATCGATTCCGCTTAAATTACAAGGAATGTATTTTAGTTTAACTGCTACCATAGCCAACACAATGCTTGGAGTATCGATGTTTTTAACAGGTGTATTGTTAGAATTCCTCGAGCCTAGAACGATGGGTTTCATTAATGGGGTATTATATATCACCTTTGGATTATTCTTCTTGATTTGGTCAATGAAGATGAGTTTAGTCCGTAAAGGGCAACATTTTACTACAGAATTAAACGATTAAAAGCCCTTTTAGCCGGGCTTTTAATCGTTTTTAATAGGTTAAACTAAAATCTCTTCCACAGCTTGTTTATTAAGTTCAGACTTCAAGAATTTTGCTAGTTCAAGCATGCCATATTTTCCTGCCTTTGCTTCGGCATCTGAATTATAGTTTGTGTTTGTATTGATATCATACGTGAAGATTTCTCCGTCTTGATTACGGATAAATTCAATTCCAGCAACCTGTACA
>DASQIV010000523.1:0-3677 GCA_035631415.1 Pseudoneobacillus sp.
AGCGAAAACGGGTCGAGGCTGAGCTTCAAAAAATGATGACTCGAATTATTGATGTCCAAGAAGACGAACGAAAGCGTCTTTCTCGTAACTTACATGATGGAATTGGTCAGAACCTGTATAGTCATTTAATTACGATTCATCGTTTAAAAGCAGAGATGGACCATCCGTTAATCGATCAAATGCTTGATGAGGCACAGGAATTAATTGAAGAGGTTCGTGATATCTCTTGGGAGCTGCGCCCGTCTGTATTAGATGATCTTGGATTAATTCCAGCTATACGTTCATTCTTAAACCGGTTTTCAGAGCATTATAAAATCGATGTCTATTTTGACTGTGTGTTAAGCAGAAGGCTTGATTATACAATCGAAACAACCATATATCGGGTGATACAAGAATCTTTAACGAATGTCCGTAAATATGCCGAAGTAGAGGAAGCAGCTGTTACTGTTCGTGAAATGGATGATGTGATCCGAGTAATGATTGAGGACTTAGGTAAAGGCTTTATAATGGAAGAGAATTCACGTGGGGTTGGCCTGTTTAGTATGGAAGAACGGGCACGGGCAGTTGGGGGATCCTTACAAGTTTCCTCCTATCCAGAAAAAGGAACTAAAATCATATTAGAAGTACCCTGTAAGCAAGAAAGCAAATAAAGCTTCCTTGCTTTTTTAGTCTGCTTTTCCACTTTAAAGCACTGGGGGTCAGACCCCCGAATGGGTAAAGTGGTGAAGCAAGCGTTTGCATAATTTTATTTACAAATTCTTCATGTGAAGGTATAATTTGAGAGTAATTCAGAAAAAGGGAGGCAGAGAAGGATGTTCATTTTTATTTCCGTTAGTAACCAATTGAATACAGAAGCTCTGGCCTGCTTATCATTTGTGTCGTAAACCATCTAATTAAATTCAAACGTCGACAACAGAAACTTTTGCAGTCTGTGGTTTTTTTTGTGCCTAAAAAACGAATGTACGTTCTAAAAAAAGAGGAGTTGTTATGATGATAACAGTTGAAGGGTTGGTAAAAGAGTATCAGTTAGTTAAACGTGATCCTGGTTTAAAAGGGGCAGTAAAATCTCTTTTTTACCGGAATTATGAGACGAAACGAGCAGTAAAAGGGATTGATTTTTCCATAAATACGGGAGAAACAGTTGGTTACATAGGAGCAAACGGTGCAGGAAAGTCAACGACTATAAAAATGCTAACAGGTATTTTAACGCCAACAGATGGGAAAGTAACAGTAAATGGCCTTGTCCCGTATGAAAATAGACAAAAGAATGCGAAAAACATTGGAGCGGTTTTCGGACAAAGAACACAGCTTTTTTGGGATATTCCTGTTCGTGAATCTTTTAATCTATTGAAGCATATTTATGAGATTCCTGAAGAACAGTACCAAGAAACGCTTAACATGTTTACAGAGGTATTAAATTTAGAGCCATTATTGGGGGTACCCGTTCGTCAGCTTTCACTCGGACAAAAAATGCGTTGTGAGCTAGCAGCCGCATTTTTACACCGCCCAAAGGTTGTCTATCTGGATGAACCGACCATTGGCTTGGATGTGGCAGTAAAAGTAAAGATAAGAAAGTTTATTAAAGAGATGAATCAACGTTGGGGCACAACGGTTCTACTTACGACGCATGATATGCAAGATATCGAAGAGATTTGTGAGCGAATCATTATTATTGATGATGGTCAAATTCTTTATGATGGAGATTTACAAGCCATAAAGGTGCAATTTGGCCAAAAAAGAGTGATTCATTTTGAGTTATTGAATGAAACTACATTTGAACTTCCTCCAAATTTGATTGGAAAAGTGGACGTCCTTAAGAATGAAGAAGAAGGAAATAAAGTGAGTCTTTCCTTTGACCATCAACAAACATCTAGTTCTTATGTAATCTCGGAAATGATGAGTCGATACGAAATTCAAGACCTTTCCATTGCCGAACCTAAAATTGAAACGATTGTGGAGCAACTTTACAACAAAGTGGAACAGGGGGTTGCACATGAATAAATATTGGCAAATTGCGAAAGCGAGAATGCAGGAAAACACCGCATACTCAGCTTGGTTTTGGGCGGGGACGTTTTCAAACGTGATTAGACTGCTCATTATTTATTTCTTTTGGCAAGCTGTATATGAAAATAAAACCACACTTGATAACATTGATTTATCCACGATGCTAACCTATATTGTTGTGGCCATGCTATTACAGGGGTACATAGGCGGTATTGGTGGAGGGCTTGCTGAAGATATAAAAAGTGGTAATGTGGCGATTGAATTAATGCGCCCGTACGATTTGATTTATAAAATGTTTGCGATTGATGCTGGTTCAAAAATTATGTATGTGTTTCAAGGAACCTTACCCTTATTAATTGTTGCCTATTTCTTTTTAAAATTAGCTTTTCCAGCCTCAATAGAAACGGTTTTACTATTTATTTTAAGTGCTGGATTAGGAATATGGATTGGTACGTTCTTTGATTTCTTAGTGGGGGTACTTGCGTTTTGGACGGTAAATATTTGGGGTGTTCGAGTATTAAAGGAGTCTTTGATTACCTTTTTCTCTGGGGCTCTTGTTCCTATTACGCTTTTTCCAGATTGGCTTAAAACGATAACGGAATTTCTGCCCTTCCAAGCAATGATTTACACACCTGTTTCTATCTATTCAGGATTAGTAACCGGTGTGGATGCATATATCGCGATCGGAATTCAATTCTTTTGGTTCATTTTTTTATACGTATTGGTAAGAGTAATTTGGGCTCAAGCATTAAAACAGATTACTATTTTTGGAGGATAGGAGGGGTGAAGTTTGCGAAAATATAGTAAGTTATATTGGGAATTTGCTAAAAACCATTTGAAAGTGATGATGGAGTATCGAATAGACTTTTTGATCGGTGTATTTTCGGTCATGCTGGAGCAATTTGCATCAATCTTTTTTGTAAAAGTAGTCTTTGATCATATTGAACAACTGAATGGCTGGAATTTTTATGAAATTCTATTTATCTATGGAGTTGCCGCAACAGGGCGTTCGATTCATCAGATTTTCTTTGATAATTTATGGACATTAGGCTGGCAGTATATTCGTCCTGGAAAGCTCGACCGATTGTTAATTCGTCCCATTAATCCGCTTTTTCATGTGGTTGCGGATCGACTTCATCAAGATGGATTTGGACAATTAATCATAGGATTGATTATTTTAGGAACCTCGATCCCGCATTTAGATATTACTTGGGGCGTGCTACAAGTTTTCATACTTATCGTTTTGATTATTTCATCAGGTTTAATTTTTATTGCGATAAACCTATTTTTTGCAACTTTTTCATTTTGGATGATTGATAGCTTACCAATCGTTTGGGCGGTGTTTAATCTAAGTGATTTCGCCCGTTATCCATTGACCATTTATCATAAAGGGATTCGTATGTTTTTAACGTGGATTATACCATATGGTTTCACTGCCTTTTATCCAGCAGCCTACTTTATTGATCAAGAAGGTTATAAATGGTTTGTATTATGGACACCATTAGTCGCTATTGTATGTTCAGTGATTGCTTATACATTTTGGAACAGAGGCCTTAAAGCATTCTCTTCTACGGGAAGTTAAGAAGTTGCTTTAAAAACGCCTTTCTTGGAACAGCGGTTTTTTTACACTGTTCCTACAAGGTATATTAATGAGCTTTAATCCGTTAAACCAC
>DASQIV010000524.1:0-2958 GCA_035631415.1 Pseudoneobacillus sp.
CACATAACACGACCGCATAATCCAGAAATCTTGGTTGGATTTAAAGAGAGGTTCTGGTCTTTTGCCATTTTAATAGATACCGGGTCAAAATCCCCTAGAAACGTCGAACAGCAAAGCATTCTACCACATGGGCCAATGCCACCGAGCATTTTCGCCTCATCCCTTACTCCAATTTGGCGTAGTTCAATCCGTGTTCGGAATATTGCTGCCAAATCCTTTACTAGCTCACGGAAATCAACTCGTCCATCAGCAGTGAAGTAAAAAATGACTTTATTACGGTCAAATGTATATTCTACGTCAACAAGCTTCATATCAAGATCATGCTCGTTTACTTTATCATTACATACTTGATAGGCTTCCTCGGCAGCCAATTTATTTTCTTCCACAATCATCCGATCTTTTTGGTCAGCAATGCGAAGAACCTTTTTTAGTGGAAGGACAACATCATTCTCTCCCACTTTTTTAGGAGCAATAACACATCGACCAAATTCTACACCGCGAACTGTTTCTACGATGACAAAGTCGTCCTTTTGGATGGAAATTTCGCCGGGATCAAAGTAGTATATCTTACCTGCCTTTTTAAAGCGAACACCTACAACATCATACAAAAGAAGATCCCTCCTGCAAATTCAGCACAAGTTGTTCCATTAATAATTGGGGATTCATATTTGCCTGCAGCTTTCTCTTTGCTTCTAAGATAGTAGACATTTGCTCTGTTAAAGAGGCATTTGAGCAGTGTAAAGCAAATTGTTCTAATCGATGCCGCTCATTAATGAATACAACTTGGTCCGTTTTCCCAACTTGTATATATAGTAAATCCTTAAAAATCAAAAGAAGTAAATCTAACCCACGATCGATTTGCTCTTTTTCTTTAAAGTGCAAGAACCATTCCTCTTGTAAAACCAATAAAGCCTCAAGCGGACTTTTTCTAAGCACTTCATATAATTTTACCACTATTTTTTGTGCTTGTGCAAACCAATCGTCACCAGATAAGGCAATTGCTTCATCAATATTGTTAGTCATTAAAGCTAAAATCGGTGCTTGACTATCAATAACATCTAATTCAACAAGTTTTTTTATCATATTTTCTGAGGAGAGTGGTTGAAATGAAAGGGTTTGGCATCTAGATAAAATGGTAGGAATAATTTGTTGTACTTGTTCAGTCATGAGAATAGCTATGGTTTGTGAATGAGGTTCTTCCAAAAATTTCAACAAGCTGTTAGCTGCATTTACTGTCATTTTGTCTGCCTGTGAAATGATATAAACCTTTTGTTTCGACTCCACCCCAGCTTTCGCAAACTCCTCTTGTAATGCTCGTATTTGTCCCTTTTTAATGGAAAGGCCATCAGGTTCTACAAAATGAACATCAGGGTGGTTTCCATGATTGATTCTTTTGCAATTTAAACAGGATTCACAAGGTTTATAATGATCAACAGGGGAAAGGCAAAACATTGCTTTCGTTAATAAAAGAGCACATTCCTTTTTCCCAGTTCCTCGCGATCCTTCAAACAAATAGGCATGAGCAACTCGCTGCTTCAATAAACTGTTCTTTAACATTTTCAAAGCTATCGGTTGAAGCTCTTGCAGCTGTTCCCAGTTTTTCATCGCTATCACTCTCTTACGTATACAGGTTGATTAACAATCCTTTGATTTCTCCTATTTTCCCTAAGAGATCTATAGAGCTTTCTTCTTTTTCCGTTAATTGTTCGGTTAATTCTACTAATTTCTCGTCAATGGTTTCGACTATTTTTAATGATCGCCCTTGCCCAAACTGATTCCAGCTATGCGACTGCTTTAATTCCATTCCATAGTCTACTGTTTCACGAATAAACTTTTTTACTAACGTCTTAAATTTAGCTAAGTCTTTAAATGATCTTGATCGTCCTAAGCGATCTCCAGCATTAACGACCTCATTCAGTAATTTATGAATCTGTTCCATTTGCATTTTTTGATCATGTTTGGAAACTAACTCTTGAAATCGAGAATTCCCAACTTCTACTTGCCTTTGTTCATTGCGTAATTTATCTACATTCACTCGAAGATCTTGGTTGATTTTCATATTGGTTAAAACTCCTACTAAAAGTGATGAAACTGCTCAATCGGTAATACAAAGACAGTTGCTCCGCCCACAGCGACTTCCACTGGGTATGGAACATATGAATCTGCATTTCCTCCCATTGGAGAAACTGGTGCTACAAGCTGATCCCTTGATTGACAATTTTCCTTGATAATTTGCAGGCATCTATCAACTCGAATATCTTCAGTTCCAATCATAAAAGTAGTATTTCCAGACTTTAAGAAGCCACCAGTACTAGCAAGCTTTGTTGCACGAAAGTTATTTTTAACAAGTGCTGCAGACAATTTATTGCTATCTTGGTCTTGCACAACCGCTAGAATTAATTTCATTCAAACCAATCCCTTCTTCGTATGAAAATCTGTTACTTTTCCTTTATTATAACAGTTAATCTTAATTCATACAGTGTTTAAGTTATTGGAAATTTCTAATTTATGGTGTTGGTTTACCTTAATATTGGAAGAATCAATTCCAATACTTGTAAAAGAACATCCTCTACGGATTGCGAGGCATCTACTTTTTTGATTCTATCTGGAAATTGTTTTAATAAAAGTTGATAGCCTTCGCGAACTTTATGATGGAATTGTAAGTCCTCTAAATCTAATCGGTTAATCTCCCTATTTTGATGTTGATTGATTCTTTCAAGCCCTTTTTCAGGTTCAATATCAAAATACAGAGTTAGATGGGGCATTCTTTCCCCAATAGCAAATTGATTGATTGTATATACTTCTTCCATCCCTAATCCACGTGCGTAGCCCTGATAAGCAAGTGAACTATCAATAAATCTGTCACAAAGCACAATTTTTCCATCCAGTAATGCTGGTTCTACTTTTTCTACTAAATGTTGTCTTCTCGCTGCAGCATACAGCAACGCTTCGGTTCTT